>JBDRQG010000230.1:0-12889 GCA_043826475.1 bacterium | reverse complement strand
ATTTGATTTTACCAAAAAACCAGTTTGAAAAGCAACTGATGTACACATAATATTATAAAAATATTGCAATTCGGTTGCATGTTTTGCAAAGTCAGTTGGATCATGTTTTTCAGGATCATCAACAGCACATGTTACATAAAGACTAAATTTACTATCATTGTTATCTCCATCTTGAACAATGAAATATGAACCGTCATCAACCTCGTATTTTTCTTTGAAATCATTACCCTTACTTATTGCAAAAGGGAATCTGAATTCTGTAAAATATTCGTACTCAAACGACATATAACCTCCCATTTTATTAAATAATCAATCGTCATCTTATCTCCTTTTCTCGCGTAGGGTGGGGCTTGTCTCCCACCTATTACGGCGGAGACATCTCATGTTATTGATAAACCCCGCCTCTATGCGGACAAAAGAATATAGACAATAATTGAGATAATTGTAAATCACATTTATAATTCTTGTCAGTAGTAGGGTGGGTTCGTCTTCGAACCCGCCACATGACATGTAGTCTAAGATATGGCAGGTCTGAAGACAGACCTTCCCTACGAGAACTATTACTTCTGTACCTCCATATACAATAAACTATGATCGGAATAATTCTTGATCCAATTATCTTTCTGGGCATCGGTTGCCTGATCAACCCAGCCACGCACACTTACATCACAACCGTTAAATTGTTTAAATTTCATATTACTGCTGGCGACGACATGATCGAGATTGGATTTTGGAATATTTGAGCCGGAACCATTAAAAAATGTATATGGCTGATTTTTCGTCAATATATTCATTTTGTAAAAACCTGCCCGCCCCTTGAGACGCTTCAATTCTAATTCGGCTTCGATATCCTTATTATAAGGATACTCCAGCCCCATAGTATTGAGGTCTCCGGTAAAAAGATACTTTGATGACCATTCCGGGACATTCATAGCCTTTTCCAGTTTTTTACGAAATTTGGTTGCTCGATGCAGCATTTCATCCCTAATACCAAACCCTGCCGCATCCGTCAAACTTTTTGTGTGCAAAAACAGTATGGCGTAATTAATATTATCCATATTTACGGCAAGAAGCGCTCCTGGACGTAAATATGTATTTCCTGTTTTGAATTCATCCTTCTGAGTGAAAAATGCGGTAATATTCGATTTAACCCCAATCAATATCTCCTGATATTGCACGCCTTCAGTAATATGGAATGTATACCCGGGCATTTTATTTACCAGGGCAGTATAAACATCGGCTGCTTCAACTTCGTAAAGAGCAAAGATATCCGGTTTATTACCTCCGTTTTTGTGGTTCAGAAAATCAACAACCCTGTTTACACGGGAAGGATCATCTTTGAAATGTTCCACATTCCATGACACAATTGAAAATGCTTTAGCCATCTTTTCTCCCTTCATTAAACTTGCTCAATTTTTAATAATTGCCCGTTGATGTAGATTCAATTGCCTAAAAGTAGAATAATTATAAAAAATAAGACATTTTAAGTCAATACTCTAAAATAAAAAAAGTCAGGAGCATGGGCTCCTGACTTTTAAAACATGGATTCCCGTTTTCACGGGAAAAACACTGGCGTTGCCAGTCTCCTAATAAAAACTTTATAATTTTGCGGCTACAGCTTGACCAACTTCCAATGTCGAATTTGTTCCGCCCATATCATAGGTGCGGATTTTGCCTTCTTTAATTACTTCAGCAATGGCATTTTCTAAACATTCAGCCTTATCGGTCTCTTCAAGATAATCAAACATCATCTTGGTCGTCAGAAGCATAGCCATCGGGTTGACTTTGTACTTGCCGGCATACTTGGGAGCCGAGCCGTGAGTCGGTTCAAAAACCGCGTACTTGTCGCCAATGTTACCCGAAGCGGCAAAGCCCAATCCACCCACTAGCTGAGCACAAAGATCGCTGACAATATCACCAAACATATTTGTTGTCACTAATACCGAGTAATCCATCGGATTTTTGACCAGCCACATGCACATGGCATCGATGTTCGTCTCCCAGAGTTCAATACCGGGATAGTTTTTGGCTACTTCACGGGCAGTGCGAACCATTAGGCCGGAAGTCTCTCTGATAACATTCGGTTTTTCAACGACGGTTACTGATTTTCGTCCGAATTTTTTGGCATATTCAAAGGCATCGGTAATAATATTCCGACAGGCATTGCGGGTATTTATCCTAAGAGATATGGCAATATCCTTACCAGGAGTATTGTCGAAGCGAGCCATTTTTTTGTTATGTTTTTTAATCGATTCACGGACTTCATCTGGCAGTGGATGAAACTCGATACCGGCATAGAGGTCTTCGGTGTTTTCACGAAAAACAACGATATCAATGCCTTCTTTGTAATTCAACGGATTACCGGGATAGGCTTTGCAGGGACGAAGATTGGTTCTTAAGTTAAATTCCTGACGCAAGCGAACGATCGGCGAGGAATAAATATGCCCTTTCCCCTGCAGTTCGGGGATAAGTTCTTTTTCGCATTCTTCTTTAGGCATCGATGTAATCGCTCCAAACAGAGCGGCATCGGTATTGTTCAAAATTTTAGCCGTTCTATCCGGCAGCGGGTTAGCTTCGGTTTTCCAAAATTCCCAGCCAATATCAGCGTGAATATATTCGGCATCAAAACTGAGTTTGTCCAATACAATTTTTGCCGCTTCCATAACGTCGTTTCCAACGCCATCACCCGGCATCCACGCAATTTTGTACTTAGCCATGATCGCAATTTCTCCAATGTTAAAGACTAAAAGATAAATTTATTATATGCGTACTTCCCAGATCCTGTTTATACGGGACAAAGGCATAATCGACGGTTAGATTTCTTTTTGTAAACGAAGCGCCGGCGGTCAGATTTTTCACATCATAGTTAAACATATAACCAGCCCGGACCTGAAACAGGGGATGAATATTCCCTTCGGCTCCTACATGAAGATGAGCTTTATCATCGGTATATACCATGTCAAGGGCGCCTAATAATTTATCATAAGTATAAGACGCTCCAACTCTATATGCAGTCGGCAGAGAAATAGGTCTGGAACCGTTGCTGGTATTTTTTGAAAGCGTGAATTCGGAACCAATATCAGTGGCTGATGCGCCGACATTTAGATTTTCCATTGCTTTAGCCTGAACGCCAAGATCAAAATTAAAAACCGATCCCCGCCAGCCTTCAATTTTTTCCAGAATCCAACCGGCAGAAAATCCAGCACTGATTCGGTCAGTAATCTTCATCGAAAGCCCCCCCTTAAATGAAACGTCATGCAAATCAAATAAGCCTTCGGGGAGCTCCACCGGGACATCACCGCGCATTTCCAGATTATCAACGGTAGCAAATCTGATCCCGCCATGAATAAACATTCTCTTTGACAAACCCATGGCAAAATGTGCCGATTCCATACGAATGTTATCCCAGTATGAAATATGTCCTAAAGAGATAGTAAACTTATTCACATCAATTGAACCGGCCGGATTATAGATACTGGCATCAGGATGGTTGTTGAGGGATACAAAAGCCCCACCCATTCCTGCCGGACGAGCGCCTGATTCCACCTTTAATAGTGCCAGGCCATTGGTTGACGCCATTGTGTTACTGAAGCATAACAGAAAAATAATTATTAAAGCATGCCGTGCATGTTTCATTGGTACCACCTAAAATAATATGTCAAAAGAAAATATATGTTCCGATCCTTCACCAGCTTTATCCGTAGAAAAAGCATAATCAACAGCCATCACCCAGGCATTAATCTTGAAGATATATCCTGTTCCGGCCGTAAATCGCCCATCAGAATAACCGGTTCTTAGAGCAAATTCAGATGAAACAAAATATTCGGCGCCGCTGTGCAAACGAATATTCTGCTTTTCATTTTTTATAATATCCGTCGCCAGCAGCAGTTTCCTCTTAAGAAATCTTCCGGAGAAACCAACACCGACCTCAAAAGGAATTCTATCTACCTGTTCCACACTTCCCGATGATCCTGATAAATTAGGATCAAGCTCCTGCGAATTCCATCTTAGATTTCCAGCCATATTTCGCAATACTACCCCAATCTGCAAATCCTGAAGGAATCGTTCATCGGGATAATCAAAATCATAAGAGCGGAGAAAATAAAACATAGCGCCAAGATCAAGACCTACCGAGAATGACGACATCTGAGCAAAACGATTATAAATATAGCCAGCCCTCATACCGAGTGACATATAATCTTCAAAGCGTTTAGCGAAAATTATAGACCAGTCATGAGCTGTATAGCCGATATTGTATCCATCCAGTCTTCCATTGTAATCGCGGGTTTCAATATCCCCGGCACTGAAATAGTGCCAGTTTACACCAATAGCTGCCTTATCTCGGGCCGGTGCCATAAAGGTGACATAGCCCAATTTACGCCCCAATCCCATTGTTCTGAATGAGGTAGCAAACATTTTTCTTTGTAATGTAGCAATGCCGGCTGGATTAAACAATGGACCGGCACCATCATTGGCGACAGCAATATATGCCCCGCCCATTGCTGTCGGTCTGGCGCCAATAGGAATCTGAAAATATGAGGCAGCATAACCACCATCGCCATCTTCGGCGAATACTGTTCCAAATCCGATAACCAATATTAGTAAAAATATGGCTGTATATCCGATATACTTAATCATGGTATCACCGCTATTTTCCCCCAGCGCACATCGCTGGATGTTTCCACTTTGAAGTAATAAACTCCCACAGCAACTTCGTCTCCCTTGCCGTTAGTCCCGTCCCAGGAAGGAACACGACTGTTTCTCCCATGATATATTCCCTGTGGGTAATTTTCATTGTCAATTAAGCGCTTCACTAAGTTCATGGCTGGATCATAAATTTCAAGAGTTACATCCTCATCACTGTTCAGAACAAAATGGAAATCGACCCCTCTGGCGCTTGATTGGCTTACTGGGATTGGAAAAGCATAAACATCGTCATAAGACGTAAGGGAATCGATATAGAAAAAGCTTTTATCGACAAACATACCACTTAAGGGCATTCTCAAGGTTGCCTGATCGGTGCCGACAAATAAATAATCATCTACGACTTCCACCGCGTAAACCGAGACAATTGAGTCCACAAATGGAACTCCATTGATATCTGCTAAAGGCACGGTGTCCCAATCATAATAATTTTCGTTAATTGACATTATCAAGCCATAGTCCGTAGCGCCAAAGACAGTGTCACCATTAAAGGCATAGTTCCAGGCAAAAACATCTTCAATTTTCTCATCCCAGACCAATCCATAACCAGCAAATGCAGGGAGGGTATCAGAATCAATTATCTCACCGGTCGAATCGAAGGGGAAAAATTTCCCCATTGTAATCCCGGTATTCTCATCGGAACTGGCTGGTTTTCCTGACGCCCATATTCGGGCATATTTTTCATCGTTTACTTCCTGTAATCCCATAGCTGGAATAAAATCGCCAGGTACTTCCCCTGAAGAACCTGAAGACGTATACAACCGCCAAAAGTCTGCTCTAAGAGTATCATCATTAATGTTATAAACTCTATAATTCTGAGCACGGTCATTTGATATGGCAAAGCCGTTTTCACTTCCGATAAATACCGTATCGCCATCTATTGCCATTGTAGTTAGAATTTCATCATCCAGTCTATAGTCGCTATCAAGACTGTCATTGATATTAATGACAATTGACGGATTACTTCCATTTATAGAATATCTGATGCCAGCTTCACCAATAACAAAAGCTGTATCTCCCAGAAAAGCCACATCGTTGGAATTGACATTTACCTGCAATGGCGCCCAGAGAGTATCAATATCCCCTGCCTGATATTCATAATCATATGATCTAAAAACAACCGGACTTCCGGTATCGGTCAATGGTCTGGTTATTGACCAGATAGCCAGTGAATCAAAAACAAGATCAGTAGAGAAAACCTGGGTTTTAACTTTAATAACTTGAGTTGAACTCAAATCTGGTTTTTCGGAAAAAACATCATACCAAAAAGATTGTATCTCGCCAAATTCATTCATGTATAGAGTAACTAACCCGGAATCGGTTCCAACTCTTAAAGTATCTCCCAGAACATCAAAGGCATGAACAATATTTCGGCCATTGTTGGCGCTGATGTCCGAGGAATCAACCCAGATATGCGTCCATGTCAAACCGGTATCATCAGAAACAAATAATCCAGCAGATTCACCAGCCAGATAAAGCCTGTCTCTCATTGATGTAATTTCAGATATTTTTCTGTTTTCACCAATAACTTCATCGAAAAATAATACTGAATTATATGTATCTCCGGCATCATCAGAATAAGCTAAACCTGTCGAAGGACCATCGGCACTTTCCATAGTTCCGGCAAATAATCTCCCACCAAAAGCATACAGCGTTGAGATATATTTCCCCGGTAAGCCATCACGAACATAACGGCTGATAAACGGTCCGCCCGTTTTCTTCCCTCTGGTAATGCCATTGTTGCCGCCAATAAAGACCCAGCTTGTATCTTCGGAGCTGCAGTCATCACAAAAGGCAAATGAAGTAATAATTTTTGATTGTGGTTTTTCAGAGGCAGGGGCAAAAGCATATTGGAAAATACCTGAGGCTGTGCCGGCCCATACAAACAAAGAATCCCCATGAGTTGTATCTGCAGCGCATGAAAAATATAAATCAATATTTCTGGGGCCGGTTTGATAATAGATAGTATCCCCCGGGGTAGGCACAATACGCCGCCACGTTGTTCCCCCATCGCGAGAGCCTAAAAACCCTCCAGCCCACCCGGTATAGAAAAGCCATTCATCCTCATTTTTAACATCATAATAACCGGTTATATCAAAAATCGTCCGTTGGCCTCCCAGAACATATGGTAATGTACCAAAATCAGCTTCCAACCAGTTTCGTCCGTTGTCAGCGGTATAGGTTAGTGCATCAGAAAAACTGATGCTGAGACCATCTCTAATTTCTGAATGCCCAACCCCTAACCATAATCGATTATTGAGTGAAAAAAGAGCTGAGACTTGATTGGCCGGAAGTCCATTATCGGTATTATACAAAAGCCAGGTGTCCCCGCCATCAAAGGAGAAATTGACCCCTTCGGTGGTAGCCATCCATAACCCTCCGTCATGAACAATAATATCAATAACAGAGTTACTGGCAAAAGTAGTATCCGGCTCATCCAGGGCAAAATGCCCGATAGGCTTTGCCATAAGAGCAATGGGCAGCAAAAAGATGACAATTAGAATCCGTTTATATTTCACAATTTCTCCCATAAAAAAACAGCCGCAAACAGGTGCTGTCAGCCTGCAGTAACGGCTTGTATAATGATTACATTCCATTCAAATCAGTTTCTTCCCAAAGCAGACGGACCTGCCAAATTATAGCACGTCCGAACATAGAGAATTATTTAGTCGATAGCAAGATTTTTCCTGTAACACCTCCTATAGCTTATTTACAAATAGAGACGGCGAAAGATCCCATAATGTTCATAAATAATTGTTACAAAGCAGCTTTTACAAATGTAATTGAATTTGATATCGAATCGAGCATAAAATACTGCTCGGCATGAAAGGGCATATAGAAGAGCTTGATCTCTTTTACCTGGGAAGTAATGTCATGCATTGCAAGGGTGCTGGAAATCCCCATTCTTTCCCGGGCATAAATAACCTGAGCCATAACAATTGCCTCGGAAGGACCTATCTGGACAGGCTTAAACCGTTTATCACAATCAATTAGTTTTTCCAGGTCAAGTTCAGGAAAAGCAACAGTCATACGCCGGGATAGCTTATAAGCCGACTCAAGATTTGACATTCTCAAAGCCGGAATTATCAGATGTTCAAGATTTTCGTTACTCCCAAAAGCCGAACCAAGACTTTTGAAAATACTATTTTCAAATTTTAGTGACCAGAATGGAATTAATACATCATTGTCCGTGCCGGAATTTGATGTAACCTTCAATTCATTATTAAAAAGGCTGGTTTCTTCCATAGTTATCAGTTGCTGGCAATTATTGCAAATATAGATATATGATTGTTCTCCCGGAAGATCCTCGCCACAGTTTGGACAACGATGGTGGTCAATATCCAACTTGTCAAATTCCAATTTAACCGTTTCAGCCTCTTCATTATGTGGATTACCAGATAGTTGTTCGACATTTTTTATTACTCGTCCAGTAACCCCATCAACGATCCATCGGCCATATTTATGCCCCATATGAGATTCAACGATAAAATATGGAAAGTATATCAATGAAGCCATAGGCCTGAATAGAACATTCTTATTCTGTCCAAAATCAGCTACATCAATTTGGCCGACAGTTTGAACCGATTTCTCTAATCTTTTATAAGCCTCTTCCCAGGGAATAATAACCGACATAGCCTGAATATCATCTTCGATATTTTCTTCTGAAAAGGGAACAGCTAAAATGTATTCAGTTCTCAAACCTAACGATGGAGGAATATTCTCCATCGCCATTCCGGCTTGTAAGTTGGTAGAAAAGGGTGATAGTGTCACCTCGGTCTTTTTCTCTTTAATAGGTATCGAAGTCTTTTCAGCCCTGGTGTATGAGCTATATCCATAACCTTCATCAGTTCGATCTTCGATATATTCTACCCGGTTTCTCGTTTTGAGGACAATAGCATTAATATGCCAATAAGGGTAGTAGATTTGCTTGTATTGGATATCAGAACCGGTCAGGGGTTGTTTATTTGCCTTGAGAAATCGATCGATGTTAAATCGAATTTCACGACGGGAAATCTTTTTACGTACAATATAAACCGGCGGCGTATCGGGCATCCTGATTCTGAGTATGGATCCGCAGTGGTGGCACGAAATCACAAAAAAATCCTGCTGCAGCTCCAACTCTCCCCCACATCCAGGACACCCGACTTCGATATAAAATCCGGTTTTCCTTTTTACCGCAGGATTATTCATCAATCTTTTTACCACAGCCTCCACAGAATTTTGAACCTGGAATTAGCTCGGCGCTGCAATGCGGGCACTTTAACTTGGCATCAAGCTGATGTCCACAGCTAAAGCAGAACTTTGCTTCAGTCGGCAATTGGGTTGAACAAGACGGACATGTACACTGTGCAATCATCTGATGACCGCAGCGGTAGCAATAACGGGATTGTTCCGGTGTTTCGGCATGGCATTTAGGACAGCAAACAGTAGATACTGTTTCTCTGGTTAATTCTGTTTGTTCCGGAGAAAAGACTTTCTGCATCATTCCGGGCATCATCAAACCGACTCCAGCCGCCATGCCCATTCCGGCTCCGGCTGCCCCCATTCCCCCGGTTGCTCCCAGACCTTTAGCCATTTCAAATTTCAGGAAATTATCCAGATCGCCAACCGCTTCCATACCGGAACGTTGATCAATCATTTTGGAAACTTCATCGGGTGGTGTAATGGATGAGATATAAAAATCTACAAGCTTTAAACCATATTTTTCAAACTCGACTCTTACGATCTCTTTGAAATCTTCGGCTAACTCGGTATATACCGCCGGCAGATCAAGAATTGAATCCAATTGCTCACCAAGCAAATCATTCATACGGGCGATAATTACATCCCTGAGATAATCCTGAATATCGGTAGTTTCATATTTGGCTTGGCGTCCGACAATTGAATTTAAAAAAAGGCTCGGATTTTCAATACTCATGGTAAAAGCACCGTGCCCTCTTAAACGAATCAATCCTAATTTACTGTCATGGAATGTAACCGGATGGCGAGTGCCCCATTTAAGGTCGGTAAATATTTTTTGATTTATAAAATAGACTTCAGCTCTAAATGGTGAATTAAAACCAAAGGGAAACGCCAGGAGTCTGGTTAATATCGGAACGTTTAAAGTTGATAAAGTGTGTCTTCCGGTTGAGAACTGATCAGCGGCATGGCCATTTTTGAAAAATATAGCCATCTGGCTATCGCGGACGATTAATTGCGCCCCTAATTTAAAATCAGCAGATCCTTCCTGCGGGATCCTGTAAATCATTTCATTTCCGGTTGGGTCAACCCATTCAATAATTTCAATTAGTAAAGACATAATATCTCCCTGGATTTTACTATTTTCTTACTTTTTCGACAACTTTGGGTGGTTTTTGAAGGTATAAGAGATAACTGTTTAAAATTTTATTAGTAGTTCATGAAATTTCCAATTAGATTACAATTAAATAAATATTTGACAGACCCCGACAAGAGGGTTATATATTACCATTAACTCTTTGTAATGGAACAATTTGAAATGAATCGTAAAATCTCGTTATCCTTAATAGCCCTTATGATTATTGCCCTGGCTTATTATTTGCCGGGTTGTGATACTCTTACCACGGAAACAATTGAAGTAATTGAAGCCGGCCACCCTATCGCTGAATTCACTGCCGATAAGGATGCTGGCTGCGCACCCTGTACCGTTCAATTTTCCAATGAATCCGATGGTCCGCACCAGATATGGATTTGGAATTTTGGCGATGGAAAAGATTCGGTTGATGACAGCACCGAAAATCCTATCCATATTTATGAAGATGATGGTACCTATCAGGTTTCATTGACAATATGGGATACCAGCCTTTCCGATACCGGCAGAGATACTGAACTGAAAAAACGTTTTATTATCATCGGTACGGCAACCGGTAAAATAGAAGCCTCCGATACTGTTGGCTGTCCCGGGCTTGAAGTTACATTTACACCGTTAGATACCGGCGGTGTTGCTTCCTATCATTGGCTCTTTGGCGATGGACAATCATCAACTGATATCAGCCCTACCCATACTTATAATGATACCGGAATATATTCTATCACTCTGGAATTGACTGGGGTTGAATGCCCCAACAAAACTTTAGTTGAGGACAGCCTGATTCGTATTCACTATTGTCCGGATGTAATCATCTGGAAAGATACCAATAATGTTTGTGCTGACACTGGAATTACCTTTGCCGATTCTACCCAGGTCGATTCTCCTACTGTAATTTTAAGCAGAGCTTGGGTGTTTGGAACTGACACAACCGATAACGGCAATAACCCTTATATAACATTTAAATCGAGCGGTGATATCGAAGTCAGTTTGACGAATAAGTTTGAAATTATTTCTTCTGGCGTTACCGATACGATTTTTGTAACGGCTTACGATACTGTTACAGTTTATAATACAACCGGGGATATTAATTTTATAGCTACTCCGATAAGAGGGTGTCTCTCCGATTTCCAACAGTTTGTGGTTCATTTTACAAACTTGACTCCAGGTGATATCGATAGTGTGGAGTGGCGCTTCGGTGATGGATATATATCACACGATCTGGAACCCTATCATGCCTATATTACTCCAAATCATTATAGCTGTACTTTATCCGTCTGGGGTCCCTGTGGAAGCGGAGAAACCCATATAAATAATATGGTATGGGTTGATGATTCCATTCCTACTGGATTGACGACTGAAGAATATTTTACTATCACCCCTCTTACAGCCGATACTGGCGACACCTTCTTTTTCGCAGGACAATTAACCGACTCATTGTTGTCTTATACATGGATTATCGAATGGACCGATGGAACCGATTCTATTATTGCAACTGCACCAGGCGTATTTGGTATAGATACCCTGTCATTTGTTTTCCCTGGTTCCGCCACTTCCCCTGAGTCCGCCACTTATGATATTTCATTGCAAATATCAAATGAATGTAATGTTTTTACGGTTAAAGATTCAGTGGTGGTGACCACACCTCCCCCACCTGCGAAATAGTCTTGAGTAGGTCAGGAGGCCTGTCCTCCTGACATTTAATGTCTACAAACTATGAGATATAGTGTCTGCGCCGTCAGGAATCCCTTCCTGACGGTTATTTATGACTTCAATAAAAATGGGCAGGAAAGGATTCCTGCCCACTCAAAGAAATATATTCTCTCAAATACGGTTCGTCACCCAAGTTCAGCTTTAAATTTTGCTGTTAAAGCCGGGATGATTTCAAATGCATCACCCACTATGCCATAATTTGACAGATTAAAAATCGGAGCATCTTTATCTTTATTGATGGCTACGATTGTCCCCGAAGTACGCATCCCAACGATATGCTGAATAGCGCCGGAGATTCCGATTGCAAAATATAATTTCGGATTAACAGTTTTACCGGTTTGGCCAACCTGATTGGCGTACTCAGTCCAACCGGCATCGACAATCGCACGTGATGCACCAAAAGCACCTTTTAACACACCGGCCAGTTCCTTGACCATGCCAAGATTTTCAGCCGCTTTAAGACCCCGTCCGGCCGAGACAATAATATCTGCTTCATTGAGAGTTACAGCACCGGAGGTATCGGCGATAACATCTTTTATTGTAGTACCAATTGTGTTACCAATTGCCGCTACCGTTTCAACGACCACTTCCCCGGCGCCATCTTTAGATTCAGGGTAGATTTTCGGACGGATGGTTACATAAAAAGGCTGAGAGCTGTTTTTGACGATGTCAGTCAATACTGCTCCGCCATAAGTCGGACGAGTTACTATTACAACCTCTCCGGCGGCGGTTATTTTGGTGGCTTCGCTGGCCATCGATCCGCCATTTTTACCGGCCAGGCGACTGAACAGAGCTTTGCCATAAAATGTAGCTGGGCCGATAATCAAATCGGGTGTGT
Organism: bacterium; assembly: GCA_043826475.1. Lineage (GTDB taxonomy): Bacteria > Zixibacteria > MSB-5A5 > GN15 > FEB-12 > DAOWMZ01. The sequence goes on along the minus strand of JBDRQG010000230.1, from coordinate 308 downwards.
ATTTGCCGATCAATTCTGAAATGACATTGGCATAGAGTTCGTCATTAAAATATTTCAATTTGGGATCGGTGACCGCAAGCACCTTCCCCCCGCCACGGCTGGCGATTTCGGATGCGATACCACCGGCATTTTCAGCCAGAACCGCAGTGAAGATTTCTCCGCCTAACGATTTGGCGGCTTCGATCAGTTCAAAGGATGCCGGGGCAAGTTTTCCTTCTTTTTGCAGGGCGACAATCAAAGTTTTCATTATACATTCCTCAAATTTTCATTCAAATCAATTGGCTAATATAAGGGGGTTTGATAATGAA
>JBDRQG010000229.1:0-2806 GCA_043826475.1 bacterium | reverse complement strand
AACAATAAGATATAGACAAGAGAGAAATGAATTGGCTGGATCACAGGGATTCTGCCATATCAAAAAAACCCTCCACATATTACAGTAGAGGGTTTTTGAATTCGTAATCGGAAATTTTACTTAAGCGTAAACTTCCGCTTCGTTGCATTTGCAGACGCCTACATTAACGGTGCGGTAGCGCCAGCCGGTTTCTGATTTTTCGGCTTTGACATGTTTTACAAAAATCATGTCGGTTGAGCATACCGGGCAAATTTTGCCGCCCGTCTTCTTATTGGCTTTATCAGCAAAGCTTTGTTTTTTAGCCATTAGGGAATGCCTCCTCGATTTCTAATCGATCTTCATCTTCAATCATCTCTACCTCCTGCTTAACCGCAAGAAGCAATCGGGTCGATTCGCGATACAAATTGAACTCCCTATCATTTTTAAAATCAGGAGCCGCTTTATCAAATTGTTCGACCGCCGCCCGATAATCTTTATGCTTCAACGCCAGCAAAGCCAGACAATATGCCTTTTCGGAAGTATTCAGCATCATTTCACCTCCTTAAAAAGGCGTTCGGCTTCTTTGAGCCGTTTTACATACGGCTCGACTTTGTAAGCGTTTTGCTTGAGATAATATATGATAAACGCCGATAAAATCAAGGCCTGTTTATCTTTTTGCAGATTTGCTTTGTCAAGAGCCTCATCGAGCACCGAAAGAATATGCAACTTCTTGCTCGACAATTGCTTAAGCATTATATCGCAATTCATCAACACCCGGCTGAAATCCAAAAGGGTTGGCTCGGTCAGGGTCGGGGACTCTTCAGGTCTTCTTTTCAGGACAATTTTCTGTTTGGAGGGTTCGGTTTTTTCGGGAGTAAATTTCTTAAGATCGGAATCTGACCAGCGATTAATTTCGGAACTGATCTTTCTGGCGGCGGGTGAAGTCTCAGGTGTTTTGTTAATTTGATTTTTTATCTCGCCTAGAATGCCGTTGATCCGGTCAACATCCCCCTGGCGCAGGACCTGTTCATTGATCCATTGATTATGCTCGGCAAACCAATCCCCCACTCTATCGGTAACATCGAAGCCCTCTTCCGATGTCCGCGCGATATCATCGAGATGATTGATTCCTTCAAGGACCGATAGGCGTTCTTCCTTGAGGGTGACAACTTTTTCAAGAAAGGATTCAAGAACTCCTTCGAGAGATTTTAACACCTGAACCTGGCTCACTCCACACTCTCCACGATAGATTTGGTTACGTTGCGTTCGACCATTCTATTGTTATGAGCCGGGGTTTTGACAGTAATGTAATCCTCAAAAAGATTAGCCAATCGATTGACCATCTTCTCCAGATTGGCATTCTGTACTTCCGGCTTGCGTTCGGTTTTAGTGATAAGACCGGCCAGGCTTAGCCGGGCCAGTTTTTTGAGAGTCTCTTCCTTGTCGAATGGCGCTATTTTGCAAATCTGCTCCAATGACCGGTGGCCGTCAACTAAAGCCATCAGATTCCATTCGGTAGCTTCCATCGCGACATCGCGGGATCTTCCGGCTTGAGCCGCAGAGATCGAGTAAACGGCATTCAAATCGGGAAGGGTCTGCATGACCATATTTTTTTCATCGACTCGGCGCAGTCCCTCAAGAATAATATTCTCGACTGAAAGTTTGACCGTGATTTCTTCATCGGTCGGAAATTGGCCTTCATAAAATTTAAACGAACCGTTTTCCCAGGCGAGAAGAGAATAGAGAAGTTCCTGCACCTGGTTTTTTACCACCCCTTCAAGATCGGCGCGATCTATATACTGAAGAGTAATTAAAATTTCACCAAGACGTTTGGAGTTATTATTTTTGGCCTGGACTTTAATTGCTTTATCAAGCTGGGTTTCGGTGATAACACCTCTGTCGCGAAGAAGCTGTCCAAGATGATAGGTCTGGCGGGGGCCGTAGCCATAAATGACATCCCCCTCCTTGAAATAAACCATCACGATAGAGTCGTCCCTCTGAATACCAAGTGTCCCCGACTTACGGCCTGAAGCGATTAATTGAAAAATCTCCGGTAAGGTAAAACGCTCGATATTTCCCTGGAGATCAAGTTCCATAACAGTCACCTGAATTATATTTTTAATATTTTCTTTTCATTTTATGTTACCCGTTAATATATTGCAGTACAATGCTATACGATAATTTAAATTCCTTGTTCTCAGAATCCACTTAATATTAACAGGTTACAGGCCAAACACACATCAATAGAATAATTAATCCGACTCCGTATGTCAATATACAAAGTAAAAAAATGCTGAATTATCTTATAAAATATACACTTATTATATACCCTTTCGTACTTTACCGTATTTTTTGATATCTATAAAAAGTGGTTTCACCACTTTAAACTTTATTTTGGAGATACTACTTATATATTCGGATATGGTTGAAAATAATAAAAATGACAATCGCATAAAGCTGTTGAAGATACGCAGAAATGGGATAAAAATTTTTCTGGAAATATCTTCTCTTGAAGAACAGCTCCGTATTAGCGAAGAGACTTTGTATGAGCATAAGCTGGTTGAAGGTATAATCTTAACCCAATCGCAGTTGGATTTCCTCCAAAAAGAATCTGAGTATATTATATGTGAAAATGAAGCGGTCAGATTATTGTCTATCAGAGAGCATTCGACTCGGGAACTGCAATTGAAATTAAAACGAAAAAAATTTACCAATGAAATAATCGAAAAGATAATTGAAGAGATGAAATCTCTGGGGCATCTCGATGATTTCCGGTTGGCCAATAATCTGTCCGAGATTTTAGTACGACGCAAACCTTCAGGAAAGT
>JBDRQG010000228.1:0-18008 GCA_043826475.1 bacterium | reverse complement strand
CCCTTAGTTTGCCCTTACTGTGCAATAAATATTAAAGAAATTTCAGTCTCTTTAATAGTGGTCATTTAAGGCAAAGGCCGCTCAATTCTGCAAGCACCGGTTTAAGAGGCCTATGCGTCATGACGGGAGAATTGGGAAGTGTGCAGTAACTGTGCTGTTTTTTTGTCTACTTCTGTCATATCAAATACCGAAAAATGAATATGGGAACATCGTGGCTTTGGGATAGTAATCTTTTCCGAAGTGTGAATTGAAATTACACCAGTACAATAAAGGCGAGTCAACATGAGACCCGCCTTTATTTATTACTTTGTTAATGGAAGTTACTTTTGTGTTTTTCCTTCCATTCTAATTATCTGGTTGTTTGATACTATTTTAATAACACCATCTTTCTCGTTTTCTGGAATTCGTCAGTTATCATTTGATAGATATACAGACCTGAACTAACCATACGTCCCTGATTATCTCGCCCATTCCAGAGTATAGATTCGTAACCGGCATTCTGTTTTTCATTTACCAGAGTTCGAACTTCTTTGCCCATAAGATCGTAAATAACAATCCTGACTGCCGCTTCCTTAGGTAGATCGTATTTAATAAAAGTAGTCGGGTTAAACGGATTTGGGTAGTTCTGGTTCAGTGCGAATTCTTTCGGTAGAGCACTAACATCTTCGATTCCAAGAGCAGAACGATCTTTATCATCATACCAATGGAAAACAACACTGTTAGTATCAGGAACAACATAGGTGCGATTTGGACCTTCAAATGGGAATTCACATGTGGCGTCATCCCAGCTGCCGTTAATCCGGAATTTATATTCAAGGTTTTCTCCAGGATGCAAATCAACTACCGTAATGAAATATACGGAATCACCATCTGCGTCATCGAGAACCATAGCGTTTCCGCCCCATTCGTTGAAATTACCGGCAATATCGACAAAGTCGCTGGCAATGTTAAAATTACCCAGAATTGTCTGTACCGACATATTGACTTCGAAAGTGACATCAACAAGTATCGGAGGTATAAATTCTTCTTCAGAGTAAAGCGCTATACCATTGTTGCTGAGGAGATGGTAAAGATTCAAAACGCCATTTTCCTTTTCTTCAAGAATCGCAATACCAGTACCATTTACATTTGCCACAGGAGTGTTTGTCATAGAACCATAAGCAAAACGCCATGGGTTAAAAGGATCTGTTACATCCCAGACTTCGGACCTCATACATGCAGGAACATCACCACAATTTCCTCCTGCTACAGCTATTAGCTTTCGACCATCTCCAGTTTCCATATAATCAATATGTGCAAAATAGACATGCATAGAAGTGTCAATAGTGGTAATTATTGTTCCACTTGTATCAATAAGAGCAGCCTGTTTACCTGAGCAATTAACCCAAATATCTGAACCAAGAGTATCAGCCACAGGAGCTATACCTCCACGAGCCAGACTCGATCCAATAGGCACCTCATCAAAAAGTGAGAAATTTATACCATCGGTAGTGGTGAAAACATAAATTTTAGTCACGTTTGAACCACTTGCATATACAATAGTATTTGCTCCGCTTCCTATAACTGTAAAGGAATCACCAACACGCTGATCCAGATCTCCTTCAAAAGCTACTGTAGGTGTGGAAGACTCATCTCCCCATCTGTAGAACTTAAAGCCGGTTCCAGAGGTAGTTAAATTACAACCATAGGTTACTCCATCATTGGCAACAGAAACCAAAGTAATTGGGAATATACCACCTGAAACATCTGTCATATCAAGACCACTAAGAAAAGTTCCATTTTCTGCTTCTAATACATGGATATTATTCCCTCCTGTTCTCGAAGCAACAAGTAAATGTCCTGTAACAGGATTAAGGTCCATACCTCTTGTATTATTGTCACTCTGGAAGAAAGTATAGTCACCTGCATTCTTTTCCCACCAGGTATAGAGCTCTTCAGGTTCCGGGTGAATAATAATTTCCATAAAGTGTTCTCTGAAAGTTCCTATTAATTGATAGCCGTCATCTGGAGGTGTGGCAGAAGTATATTGACTGCCAACGGCAATTAGCTTCATCATACCTGCCGGAGGCGTCCAGCCGTCAAGGTCTGTCTCCTTATCGATTCTAAGTGTAACTGTATCAATTCCATCAGTCAGGTCAATATCTGCATTACTGCCCTCAGCGGGCCAATCTGCAAGGTTTACTATCCAAACACTATCTGCTTCAACTAACAAACCTTCAGTAGATTCACCAAGTTCTGAAATAGTGATTTTGGATGGTTCAATAACGTTTCCTGTACTTGTTACTGCCACGTCAGTTTCAGATGCAGGATTGATTTGTGTTAAACCATTGTACTGTGTAATTTTTCCTGTAATAGTAACTTCGTCACCTGGATTTAAACCTGAAGTAAAGGAAAATGTCTGCAAGCAAATACCTGCAGTAGCATCTTGAAGGTGATAATTTGTATTAGAATCATAATTTGGCGTAGTTACTACTCCCTGAATTGTTACCGTTTCGTTCAGCAGGTCTGGTACAAAGTCACCATTAGCATCTACCTTAGCCTCAGCGATGGTTAATTCGGGAATCGCTGGCGGAACAGCCAATGTCCATGCGGCAATACCATTGTTAGTAATCATTTCATAAATGGTTATTGTCCCGTTTCCATTGTCTTTAAAAGCAAGGTCTCCGGATGCATTTACATTTGCATTATAAGTGCTGGTTAGATCTACTGTATCCAGAAGTGCAGGATTCATTTCTGAGCTTGTAATATCCCAGACCTGTACCTGGTTACCGCGGACAGTGCTGTTTCTCCCAACGATGGAAACTAATTTTCTGCCACCCGATGTTGGAATATAGGCAACATTATGCCATCCAATATCAACCAGGTTTCCGTCAATAGCGGCAATAACCGAACCATTTGAAGCTATATGGCTGGTTGACGTCCCGGCGCCATCCACCCAAAATTCTCCGTTTCCAATCGAGGAAATTCCGCCGCGTGCTAACCCGGAAGCAACGGTAATAGTATCTGTAATTGCATAAGATAGACCGTCGGAAGTAGTAAATGCGTAAATATGGGTACTACCTGAACCACTGGCATAAAGTGTAGTCGAGGTCCCGGTTCCGTAAAGACCGAAGGAATCGCCTGTTCTCTGGGCAACAGCGCCTTCGAAAGCTACTGTAGGAGCAGCTGATTCGTTTTCCCAACGATATATTTTGAAGATACTACCGCTTATACCACCCAAATTTCCAAGATAAATCACACCATCTGAATTGACACGTATGATATTCATTGCATAGGTTCCACCGCTGACTCCGATCATGTCCAGTTTACTCAGTGAATCGCCGGTTGCTGCGTCCAAAATAAAAACATTATTTCCACCTGTCCGACTGGCTATGAGTAAGTGCCCTGTTGCTGGATTGTAGGCAATACCGCGGGTAAAATGATCGTTCTTGAAAAACGAGTATGAATTGATATCCAGTTCCCAGTCGAAGACTGGAGGAAGTGTGGAATTTACCTGACCCGGTGTTCCGCCGACAACATAGCTTGCTTGCCAGTTTTCACCTAATGCATTATCAGTTAAAGGATCTTTTAATTCCAGTGAAGGTCCACCGCCGTCAGCCGCAGAGGGCCATGGATCACCATCGTCATCGTAACTAACACTATCAATTACTGTATCACCGTATTTGATTAAAAAAGTACTCGCGGTGTTTGAAAGGCCAAAATAAGCGCCAACATCAATAACCGGACAAGTTAATGAAGAGTAAGTTGCTCCTGTATAAGCAACCACTACAAAATCATTCGCTGCTATTGTATTTCCGCTTAGATCAACAACATTAGTACCTGACTCAAGTGTTAATCCTGTCAAGTCAATAGATGCAGTAGTCGTATTGTAGATTTCAACAAATTCATAGAGCTCATCAGTCCCTTGGCTTGATGCAGGATTATAGTGGATCTCATTTATCACAAGATCGCCGTCTGAGGCAGGTGGTGGTTCAATTGCTTTAATACAGCCAATACCCGCAGTTGCGCCGGTACCGGCAGTAGTCCAATATGCACTAAGAGTAGTTGGATCAAATGCTATATCTGCTACAGTACTTGCGCCATTCATTCCTCCATCATATACATTGTCCGCATCTGTGTCACCAGATTCAGGGTTATAGTTGGCTCCGGCAATAGTGCCGATAGCGAAACCATCGTATGCTCCTGCAGCTTCAGCCAGAATATAATAACCAGCACCAACATCCAAGCCATTTGGTTGGAACCAGGATATATATGGTAATGCCGCAACTAAAGTCTCGTTGTTTACATAACCTGTGGCTGTGAGTTCATAGACCCGGCGAAAAGGTTTCTGATCTCCACCTGAACCAATCTTAGAGGCATAGACAAGATTCGAATCTGCGGATGCGATTGCTTCACATTCAGCTGTCCAGCCGGTTGCGATAGTCCGTCCGACGGATTCAACAAAAGCACCTGTGCCGTTGTCATCAAAAACACGGATATCTGTTCCTTTACTAAATAAAATACGAACGTTATTACCGGAGCCGACAGCCTCCAACGAACGACTGTTGCCTGTTTCACCTGAAAGATCAATCACAATTGAAGGCACAGTAGATGCAGCATCATCAGCCCATTTTACAATAATTCCGTCGAATGAGTTTGCGAAAATTTGTCCGTCTTCGGTAACAGCAACACGGTAAGGTGAAACCGTATGACCTGTAAAAACCGGACCAACACCGGTCGTGTCTAAAGACCAAAGATATGAACCATCAGCGGCATTATGAACGTGTACGATATTACCGGTATGATCAGCTATAATCACAGTGTTTCCAGTGTGAGTTGAATTAGCATTGAAATCAATACCTCGAGCATTACCTGCAGCCTGCCATGCGGCTGCATTTGCATCGTCAGCTGGAATTATCCAAACCTCCGACACAGACTGTCCTAGAGCTAATGATACGAAGCTCAATATCAGAAGAACGGATAAGATTTTAATCTTCTTCATAATAACATCTCCTTTTTTTTTAAGTGAAAAACAAAACTTTCTCATTTTCGTATTTGTCATATTCCTCCTCCTCTTTTAATAGTTAATAATTTTAAAAAGCAACTAACCCTTAAACAGTTCACTTTTATCTCATCACCTCCTCTCGACACATTATTTTTTACCTGATCATTAAAATTTTATATACCCATGCACCTTCTTCGTTAACAAGCTGGATGAAATATATACCACTTGATACAACATTGCCAATACTGTTTATTCCATCCCATAATAGAGTGGAACCTCCATTCGAAGAATCTATACGCTCAGTCAAATCTATTATTTGATGCCCCATTAAATCGTATATCGCTGCCCGTTCTAATCGTGAATCCATATTTTTCATCTTAAAATTTATAGAGGTATTAAAAGGATTGGGGTAGCCAATAATAATGTCTGAGAATCTATGAACCGGAGTAATTTCAGTAACACTGGTAGTTACAGAATCGATCAAAGTCAATTGAATTGCATCTGTACAGACGTAAATTGAAGCGTTACCACCGGCTTCATCAGTAACGATCACCTCAACAGAATCACCACCTTCAAAATTCCATTTTCCTATCTCATTCCATTGATTAGCTCCAATCCTTTGATTAACAAAAAGTGTATCTCTGACAAATCCGGATGAAATTATGAATGGCGTATCTATCGCCCTGTTGGATGCCGGAACCCACCACGCATCGATTTGCCAGAGCCCTGAATATGGTAGAACTGCTTGCCATACGGCGTAGTCAGAACCACTGCCGACAGCATTCAACCGAGCTTTCGTGCTCCCCCAGTATCCTGCATTTGAACTTTCGAACCAACCCGTTCCGAATTCATTGTAAACAGAATCACCTGTATCGAAGATCAAACCTGGGGGTGGGGGTTCAGGTTTTGGCATAATAACCAGGGCGTTAGCGACCTGACGTTGATTACCATCGGAGGGTTTATTTAATAGAGAGTCAGCTGCTATAATCGTTGTAGACCCTCCGCCATCCAATCCCATAGCCTCTACACAACCGAGACTGATCATTGTCTCTGCAACTTCCGGGATATTTAACCCAATACTCCAATTACTCTGGCGACCATCAACCGTAAACATTATAACATGATTGCCAGATGTATAACCAATAGCTGTTCGAGGATCATTATTATCTAATCCTACGCCACTATCCCAAAAAATCTCCTCTTCATAAGTCACATTTACTACACCGTTGCTAACAAGATTAGGACCTCCTCCTATACTCTGATAGGTATTCCACGGTTCGGCATTTGGAGTAAAAAGCGCGGGGTTCGGAGGAGGAGCCGGATTACCTTGATAATTAGGATTTGGTTCGGGGTAGCTATATACTGCGTTTTGCCACATATATGCCCATGTTACGTCCGGGGTGCCATCCGGTTTAATACCAAAGGCGCCTCTGGTTGGATAATATGTTACACCCGATCTTACGATAGTAGCGAGCGGAGCGCAAAGGATAATTCCGTCGGTTTGCACCAGGCCCAGAGCAATCCCTGAATAAAAAAAGCCACCGTTTATTCCTGCATAACCATTATTCCGTGATACCATCGCAGAAACAGTTTCACAATAGCTTCCTTCATGCATAACCGGTTTGATTACGATATTGGTATCTGATAGATCGACATCAATGTACCAGGCGCGAGCAGGGCGGTTGTAATTTATCCCTTCAAAAACCTTTATAGAAGGAGGCAAATCCATAGACACTTCTTCCCAGGTAAAAGTAAGCTCTGCGGAAACTAAAATTGGAAATAAAAAGAGTATTGCAAGCCGCTTAATCAATGTTATTCTCCTTCTCAAGGACTACTTTAACATTGTATTTTTTTGGTTCTTCTGAAACGGGAAGATACATCTCATTCCAGCGTTCTCCATTGACCTCAATTACAGGTTTTCCTTTGCATAGTTTGTGTGGGTTAAAGATATGTATCAGATATTCACATCCGCGAAAGTGTCGAACTGCTTTATACTCCGACCAATTTGAGGGTATACATGGCTTAACTAACAGACCTCTATAATCAGCACGTATTCCAAGGATGTATTCCATTGCCGCTCTCTGCATCCATACGGCGGAACCGGTCAACCATGAATGACTTGCCTGACCGTAGGTAGAGTGACTTCGGCTCGTTACATATTCTGAGTAGACATAGGGCTCAGTGCAATATTGCCGGATGTCTCTGGAGACGATAGGAGGCAATGTATTTGAATACACTTCAAAAGCGAGATCACCATTCCCGGCTTCGCAACATGCCATAATAAACCATGCAACAGCGTGATTAAAAATTGCTCCATTTTCTTTTTTCCCTGGAACACATCGAGTAGCCAATCCTATATGGTCATCTATCCGGGTGTAAGGCGGTGAAAGAAGAGCAATGCCTTTTTCATCAAACAGATGGGTTTTAACTTCCTCGATAATACGAAGCATCTGCCGCTTCTCCGCAACTTTACCAAGAATAGCCCAGGACTGAGTATTTAAGAAAATACGTGGTTCTTTGTTTTTTGATGAGCCTATTGGAACTCCACAATCATTAATTGCCCTTATGAACCATTTTCCGTCCCACGTATATTTTTGAATATTTTCTTTTATCTCAGAATGCAGCCTCAGATATTCGTTCCTTCCCCCTATATCTCCTGTTGCATTCATTAAATCAGCCATCTCAACGAGTATATAAGCAAGGAATTGTGCAACCCAGATACTTACTCCTTTTTCCCCTAAATGATCGAGTGTGTCGTTCCAATCTCCGAATCCAATCCAGGGTAATCCCCTTTCATCAAGATTCAAAAACACAAAATCAATCGCCTTTTTTATATGGTTAAGCACCGTATCTTTTTGACCACATTTGAAATATTCCACTTCAAAGTTTAAGAAATCAAAATCCGCAGTTTCTTTCAAATACTGTATCACGGCGAATGGCAGCCATAGCGGAGTATCGGAGTGACCGGTTTTCTCTCCATCGCCGGAAAGGGGGAAATAGTTATGCAGCGTGCTGCCGTCCGGGAATTGCTTGTTTAGAACTTCGACGACTCTTTTCTTCACTTTTACGGGTTCAACTATGAGTTTGCCCATGATATCCTGGCAGACATCTCGAACCCCTCTGCCGAATAGAAGTCCTCCGTGATAATAACCCGCATCACGAGCTGCCGTGTATGTAATGGCAGTTTGGTAGGGATTCCAGATGTTTATCATAAGATCAGCCTCTTTATGAGGAGTATGTGCTTGAAACTTGCTAAAATAATCTGACCAGTAATCTTTAACTTTATAAAGTGCATCTTTAACTCTTTCATCAGACCTATAACGCTCGCTCCAATCTGAAACGCCTTCTTCTCCTGATTTTTTTTGAACAACAAACATCTGAAAATTGAAACTTTTCTTCTCCCCGGGCAAAAGATTTAATTTGCTCTTAGTCGCAAAAATTGGGTATCCTGCGGTCATTGGATTACAGGACATCTGTCCGGTTTCGATTCCGACAGGATTCTCTTCACTCCGAAATGGACCAATGAAATCTGTTCGCTCTGTAACATAACCTTCAATTCTTAGCGACGGTCTGAAATAGAGTAAATATGGCCAGTCGGAATTAGATTGTTTTACGGACACAGTTTGATTAGTAACCCAGTATCTGCTTGTTGCTCTCAGTGCATTTATATCATTGATGAAATCAAGCTCCGGGAAATGCTTATGGTTAGCGTCATTTATCAGATCGTTTAGAGCGTTGCCGAGCACCAATTCCTGATAGGAATAAACATCCATTGAGATATCTTCAGAGGTTCGATTTTCCAGGCGAACAATCCAGATTTCGCCAAATCCTTCAGCGGGAACAAAGTAAACCACCTCTGATCTTATTCCGGCATGTTCAAGAATTATCTCGGTATATCCCTGTCCATGTTTACACTGAAAAAAATCATATTTTGCGGAGGAGGTTGGTTGATAAGTTAATGACCAGTATTCACCGGTTTTTTTATTCTTTAGATAAATATATCTTCCCGGTCTGTCCCATGGGACCGTATTGTATCGGAACCGTGTAAGCCTATTGTATTTCGGTGAATCCAGATAGCTGAATCCTCCCGCGGTGTGTGAGACAAGCGCTGTATAGCGTCCATTTGTTAAATAATTTACCCACGGTGCTGGAGTGATTGGATTATCAATGATATATTCTCTCCCATCTTCCGAGAAATGACCAAACTCATTGCCAATATCATTCCATTTCCAGGGCTTAAACTTCTCAATATTCATAGGATTTCCTCAGTATTTTTCCAATCCTTCTTTAAGATATTTCCACCAATCAAAAGATTCTAAATGACAAAGATCAAAAACCATAATACCGTTTGTCTCTTGCAGGCACATACGAATAGCCTTTATAAATTGCCCCGGATCATCTCTATCATAATACTGCTGAACATAAAGACTTCCATAGACCAGCGTAACTCCTCTGGTAACTTCCATAGACATACGCGCGGCGCCCTCGACAGAATTCCAATCGTCTAATGATAGAGTCATTCCAGCCTCACCCCGCTCTATAAGCGTGGCATTCTCTTTCTCCCTGAGCTCTTCGGTTTTTACCTCGTAGAAATAACATCCTGTACATAGGAAATCCAGAATCTGAGCATATCCGGTCTCGGCGTAGCGAGAATGAGCCCAGTCGTAGCGCTGTGAAGGATCAAAAGTGTTTGCAGCCCAATTAGCTCCAACAGCATAATAGTCTGGGTACCATGCCCCGACATAGTCTGCAAAAATCAGTTCATCATTAATTGCTTTGACTCTATCCTTTGCTTCGACAAAAAAGTCGTGTATAATTCCCGCTCTCCAGAGCAGCCATTCCTTATAAAATTTACCAGGTATCGTTTTCCACTCACCATTTTCATCTTTTTTCCAGGTGAATATATCCTCAGGCCAACGAGGAATAGGGAATCCTAAGAAACGCTGGAACAGTTCTCTTGAAAGGTCAGAAAAGTCGGAGTTTATGCCGTTATAACGTCCCCTGTCTAAAACAATACCATCAAAAGGGTAATTGCTTACTAATTCTTCCATAATGGAAATCTCATAATCTCTTACATCCGGAATGGCAGGATTGACAAAAGCAGCATATCCGGAAGGATGTTCGGTAATCGGCATTATTCCTTCAGGAGTGTATATGATCGTTGCCCACTCAGGGTGATCCCAATAGACAGGACCGCATCTGTGTTCTTTCCACCCCTCGCTAAAAACGTTAATTGCTATATATGTTTTCAAACCTCTGTTGTGAGCTTCAGGAAGGATGGTGCCGAGATAGTCAAAATCTTTGTCTCTTGTGAATCCCTTCCACGTGTGTAACTGCGGTGCTATCCCGCTTGGATAGAGCACTTCGCCAGATATCGGTTTAACATCAACTATAATACCATCTACACCAGCCTCAACGATTTTGTCAAGTATGCTGATTATGGATTTCTTAGAGTTCAATCTGGAGAAGTTCGCCGTGGCGTCAATCCACAGTAGCTTGAATTTTTTGTTTGTAGAGCCACACTGAGTAATCATGCACATGGAAACAAATATAATTGTCAAAAGAAAATAACGCTTCATATAAACCTTCATTTTTAATATCTACATTTTATCTATGGTAAAACCCCTAAAATCCATGCATGTTCTACTGGTAAATACTTTTTAAGATCAAGTTTTATCATTGAGTAGATTTGTGATTCTTCGATCAGTCCTGAATAATCGTAAATCTGTCCTCCTGCAACAATAAAGAGTTTTGGTATTTCCGTCCCGGCATCTCCATAGGTTTTATGTTTATTTATAAAAGCGTAAAGACGATTGTCCACATCATGCATCTTCCCGCAATCATAAGCGCAATGGTTATGAGCCCACCGTACTACTCCATCACCTGTAATTATTCTGACCTTAGTGCGGTGTTCTTTAAAAATGGGTCCTAATCTCTTATGTATATAATCTGTGTAAAAAAGATGTAAGCCGCGAGAGGTCTCTATAAAAGAACTCACACTTTCAACAGGGCATTTCATTGAGTGGGCAGCAATTTGTATTAGTTCAGCTGTTGATAAATATTTTTTCTCCAAACCGGAATCACTTATCTCAGTTGAACCAATAGCAGTGGCTCTAAGAATATTTTTTCTGCTATCTATCTCCACGAACGTCTCAATTGTCTCAGGAGCTGCGCCCATAGACAATAACGATTTTTCTACTTCACATCTAATAGATAATATATCTTCTTCCCCTGGCTTAACCACTGTCCGTTCAATAGTATCCTTAACCATAGCCAGCGCAACACCAATTGCAGATATAACAGCGTTATTCTCTGCAATTTCGTAATTACAGTTCATTAATTCCGCAGTCATTGGAACAATTGCCGAGGCTCCCCCGCCGCCGCCAACGAGAGTTAGAAGATCAGAGTTTAGTTCATAGTCTTCAATAAGTTTTCGTACCGTTTTTTCTATTTTTCGTACCCCGATAGTTAGCATATCCCGTGCGAGTTTTTCCGGTCGGATTTTTGCATGTTCAGAAGCAATTTGAAAGGCTTTTTCTACACTCTCTCTATTTCCTTTTGCATAATCATCATCAGGGATATAACCTAATAAATTTGCCGCGCATGTAGTTGTAAGGGTGACTTTTTTACCATCGTCTCCGCGAAAACACAAATAATCAGAAGGGTCTCCTGTCTTGGGTTGAATATAATCAACTTCAAACCCCGAATTCAGTTGAGAAAAAGAGGCATATTCCATATTAGAGATGTGGGCGCTTCTTGGACCAATATCGATAACCTTCCCGTCACTAATGCGTGGCATCGAGCCGCCGGCTATACCGAGTGTTCTGACATCCAGGGTACTAATATATAGTCGATGTCCACCAACTTCTGCAGAGCGTATCTTTGCCCTGCCATTTTGAATAGCAGTTATATCGGTGCTGGTGCCCCCTACCTCTATAAATATACCGTCAGAAACTCGAGTGTACATTAATGCCGCTGCCACTCCTGCTGCCGGTCCACTTAGCATTGTAAGTATCGGCCGTTTTCGAACTTCGTTGATATTCATAATGCCGCCATCACTTCGCATAACCATTAATGGAGCCTTAATTCCAGCTTTTTTCACACTTCTTTCAGTCATTTCAGCAGTTTTTAACATTATTGGGAGCATACAGGCATTTATAACAGCTGTTCTTGTGCGGACACGCAATCCATATAAGCGGGATATCTGGCAAGCTGCGGTAGCAAGGACTCCCATTTCAGCCGCTACGGCAAGAACCAACATTTCATAGGCAGGATCATCAACACTAAAAGCATCTGAGGCAACAATAACTTCTGCACCTCTATTGATTAAATCCTCAATTGCATCTCGAACTATTTCAACGCTTATTCCTCCGGAAGCATCGATAAATCTATAGCAGGTTTGTAAATATTTTCCCGGAGCAAGTTCGATTATTTTCAAAAACGTTTCGTTTTTTACCCGTCTTTTAATAAACCCGGACCCAATACCAACTATACCAACAACGGCAACATCGCCCTCTAAAAGAGCATTGGTTGCCTGGGTGGTGCTGTGAGCAATAAGTACTACTTCGTCAGGTTGAATCCCTGCACTTCGGAGCAAATTCATCAGGGACTGTACAATCCCAGCTGCCACTCCATCTTTAGCATTGTGAGTAGTAAGAACCTTTTCGGCGCCTATGATTTTGAAGGATGTTGCATCAATCGCAACCGCATGTGTAAAAGTTCCCCCAACATCAATTCCTATCTTGATTTTTCGTTTATCTTCCATTAATCTCTAAATCCTTAAACTGCACTAAAGATTCCCCCCTGATTCAATTAGTACTTTCCTCAATTCAGTTCCGACTAACTGTCTTGGAACAACCTTTTTATCAATGCAAATAGCGGCTGCAACACCGGCCGCTTCACCTAATGCACGACAAACAGGCTGTATTCGAGTAGAACCCTGGGCTTCAAAAGTAGTTGATATACATCTTCCTGCTACAAGTAAATTATCTATTTTTAAAGGTACTAAACATCGGTATGGAATTTCGTAATATTTACCTGACTTCAATTTTAACAATTCCACACCGGCGAGACTTAATTTATGTATATCAATGGGATAGTTATTTCGAGCAACTGCATCAGGAAACTTTACCGCATTGAGAACATCGTCTGCGGTTAAACAGTATTCGCCTCTTATCCTTCGAGTTTCCCGAACACCGACAAAAGGCGCAATTTGTGATATAAAAGCGTTTTCAAAACCCGGTAAATATTTTTGGCAAAAAAAGACAATACGATGTATAGCCTTTTTCCCATCTATTTGAACACATGTGAGGTCTTCGGCATTTGTCCCGTCTAATTCGATTGGAATACGCGGACAATTGAAAGCAATTTCTCCCGGACGTCCTGGAATAGAGAAAATCTGAAAGTAGTCGCCATCCGAATGCTCCAGAATACCTTCATCTACCGCTTTTCTAAAGAGTGGCTCAAGTCGCCAGCCTTTATCCCAGATATGTGCAGTGGTAAAAAGTTGAAAGCCATTGTCCAACTCAGTTATTTGAAGGTCAGTATTTTCCCGTGCAAAACTCAAAAATCTTTCAACGTTTACATTTCCCATAATAAATCGGAGGGACATTGGCTGGTGAACTCCATTATTGTCTCCTTCGGCGCAATCTGCTCCGGCAGAAAAAGCAACTTCAGCGTCGCCAGAGGCATCAATTACCATACGGGCATTGACCTTACTAAACCCATTGTGATTGAAAATGATAATACTTTCAATCTTGTCCTCCTTGAGTAAAGGCTGAATAAAACGAGTATAGAAAAGAACCTTGCCCCCATATCCCAGGTACATTTGTTCCAGAACGCACTTTAATGCTTCCGGGTTGAACCAGCCGTCATTTCCATCGGAAAATGTTGCCGCATCACCGGTTTCGGCAAGCTTTCGATTAATTTTTGAGTTTAAACCGGTAATCAGTGATTTACCATCAATAGTCGCCGGCATCTGCGGAACGACAAGTCCACCTGTCTGAGATCCCCCAAGAAAACCCTGATTTTCTATAATGAGTGTCCTCTTCCCGGAACGTGCAGCTGCACTGCCGGCGACAGCGCCGGCAGTGCCTCCCCCAACAACAGCTATATCTACCTCATAGCTTACAGGGAGATCATTTTCAGCAAACGAAAGAGATTTCAATATTTACCTTTTGTTTTGTATTTTGATAGTACTTCATCTATTTCATCCCACCAGTCGTAAGCGATTATCTGGCTAAGGTCGAAAATCTTTATGCCCTGTCCTTTTTCTAAAATTATCTGCATTGCAGTCTTAAAACGCTCAGGTTGACCGGCAAAATTCTCTGCATAAACAGCGCCGTATAACGGGATAGCGCCATCGATTGCCTCATTGGCGACCTCCATTCCGCCTTCAACGCTTTCCCAGAAAGGTACTCCTGCCTGTTTTGCTTCTGATTTTGTCAAATCAGGAAAGTAACAACCAACGCTAATCCAATCCAACATTTCCGCATAAGCTGTCTTGTTGTAATCCGCTCTTGCCCATTGAAAAGGAGGAAAATACTTCAAGCTGCCCCAGTTTACCCCATACGTATAATATGTTGGATACCATGACCCAACGTAGTCACCGATAACAATTTTCGAATCAAGCTCTCTGATAACCCCAACTGCTTCTTGAAAAAAGTCATGGATCACTTTTGCGCGGAAAAATAACCAGTCTTCATAGTAGCGTCCCTTAATTACTTCCGCTTTGTCACCGGAACGTTTCAACTCGAAAACGTCTTCCGGCCATCTATTAAGAGTCGTTCCGATAAATTCTTCAAACGCTTTTTTTGTTAAATCGGTGAAGTCGGAGTTCAAACCGTTAAAGCGTATTCTATCAAAAACTATCTTGTCAGGGTGATAATACTCCAGCACTTCTTTTAAAACAGACAGCTCATATTTCCGGACTTCCGGATTAACAGGATTTGTGAATCCTGCCCCAATAGAGGGGGTGAGTAATCCACGTTGAAGCTCAGTTATCGGAATCAAACGGGGTTCAGTTTCATCTGATTCAATATCGTAGCAGAGCGTCTGCCATTCAGGATGCTGATAATAAATTGGACCTGTCTTAAAAAGCTTGTGACCTTCGGAAAAAACCATTATGAGAAGATGTATATCAATTCCTAGATTCAGCCCTTCTTCACGTACTATTGCAAAGAGGTCAAAATCAGTATCAATAGGTTTACCTTGCCATTCAGTTAGCCTGGGTGCAAATTCACTGGGATAAAGCACGTGCCCGCTTAAGGGCTTTATTCCAACAGCCACTGCATCTATTCCGGTTTCTTTTGTTTTCAGTAAAATATCTTTCACTTTGTCTCGTGAGTTGAGGTTTTCCAGATTTGCTGTGGCATCAATCCAGAGGATAATATATTTATCTCTTTCCTTTTTCAGTGTACAGGAGGATATTGTAATTAATAAGATAATGGCAATAATAAACCTGGTATTTGTCATAGAGGTATTTCCTTGATTTTAGACATATTTAAAAGCCGCAATTATAAGAGCAAAAAACACCAATACCCAGATAAACGGGAGCAGTTTTTTGGTAATAGTAAGAACATCTACACTTAAATAGTTTGCTATCCATACGTTGTGTGTGTTTGTCGGATCACAGACCCCTTGAATGCACCCCACAGACATCAGAATTGCCATTATTGCTTTAGGAGAAAGTGTATTTGTAGCAAGGAGAATCCCGGCAAGCCCACTGCCCATTCCCCATATATTCAATGGACCTCGATATAGTGCCAGCGGAGCAAGAATCGTAAATACTAAAATAAACATCAGACGGTTTCCCGGAATTATCATTTCCATAAATGGACTCAGTGATTCTATTACGTTGGGATGTGTAACAGAATTTAAAAGCATTCCTATCCCGATCATAAGATAAACTGCGGGTAGTACGGATTCCGCCCCTTTAAAAAAGGAGCCCGTCATCAAGTTAATACTTCCCTTTCTCCATGTCGAAACCAGAGTATATATAATACCCAGAATAAACGCCGGTATAATAGGAATATTAAAAATCAGTACTGCCAGAAGCGGGATGAGAGGGGATAAATATGCAAGTGGGTGAAGTTTTTCCTCCGGCTTTTTTTGAAATTTTCGGATATCTATTGCCCATGCTTTCATCAATTTACGGTTTGACATTCCCAGTATCAAAACAACGACGCCGGTAATTAAATATAGAGGAGCAATGCAAAGCGCAAAACTTTTTATATCCTGTTGGGTTACACCCAGAAAATCTATATACAGTTGCCAACCAGCAATATTAAGCGTTCCCCCCGCACTTATACCAATTAGCATTATACCTGCTGCCAATATTGGAGGAGTACCAAGAGAAAGCAGGATAGGAAAAATAATAGAGCCGGTCATAATTACTGCCCCCAAGCCACCCAGGGTGGTAAATAAGAGCGCAGTAACAACCATCAAGCTTAATGCTACAATAAATGGACGATCACCCGCAAGTTCTGCAACACTCCTGATAATTCCGTCGGTAATTTTCATATCACTAACATAAGTAGCCAATATGCCGCCAAATATAACTGCTATATATGCAGAACTGAGTCGAATAGGTCCTTTTTCAAGTACTTCTGTTAAAATATAGTCCAAAGGTTCCTGTGCAATTACGGCAAACAAAATAGCCATGATGGGCAGTGCAAGAAGAGCAGATATCTTCTTCACATACATAAGCGCAATCATTATTAGAAGTACAACCAGAATAGCTATACCTGTTAGCACTTATTCTCCTTAATTTAAATCACAAAATGTCTTCCAGTTGAAAAAATTTATTCCTGCAAAGCGATCTTGCCATTGTTTGATCAAATTGAACTCCTCCTTATCCGTAATCTGAAAACCCGGAAATAGATCAGTTGCTTTCATATCGATCTGATACTGATTCAGCATTTCCTCAACCCAAGAAATATTTTTTTCTTTAATAGCATGATATAGCAGAGGAGATATTAAACACCCTTTGTCTATTAACCCCTGAGGGAATTGTCCGGTCACAAAAACCAGTTGTGCGCTGGAAACAGGGAGGGTGGCAATAATTATTTGTGATTCATTTAGCAATAATTCCTTTGCGTCTTTTAACAATTCAATCATCGAGTTTGTCCGCCATTCTAACCATTCAGGGAGCATTTCAAGTATCTGGGAAACTGAATAGACAGGAGTACCTATTAATGAAGAAAAACTGGTAAAACAATGAGAACAATAACAATACGGTGGCACTTTGTGCTGTACCTCAAGTTGCTCTTGTTCCCAGAAAAATGGGAAACGAAAAAAATCAAGATAGAAATAATCCGGCGGAACAATTCTGGACATCTCATCCAATATCTTCTTAAAGCGTTCCTTGCTCATGGGGTTATTCGGGCAGGTTGGACGATACCACGAATCTGGAACATACGGCGTGCCATCAAAATTAACCGGAGGAGAAAAGGAATCTATTGACCAGAGTTGAGGGCTGTGAAAACATTGTAAGATTATGCCTGCCTTTAATTCCTTTTCTCTAACTTTTTCTATCATTTCAGAAACAGGGTAAAATTCAATTTTTGATGAATGTTTATTAGATCGACACTCGGATTTTGTAGCAGGAAAAAATATACCGTCAAAACCGGCATCTTTAATTCTTACGATATTTTTCATAAAAATTTCTATTTTGTACTGGTGCAGGTAATATTTTATGAATATCGCCATTTTTATTACTCAGAAAGATTTAAACCTGTAACTAACTCCGAAAAATACCTCGCTGCTGTCTCAGATGATAAAGTGGTTGTCTCATGCGATATTTTTAACTCGCCCACATATTCTAAATAATGAAACAACTCGTGAGCAAGACACGATTTATAGATGTCCGGCATTAAAGCCAGGTTTTTATTTGTTACTTTTAAAAATTCTAAAATTGCCTGGTTATAAATGTATATGCTACAATCAACAGAATCAAATTGACTAAGTATCAATCCGGATTTATTTTGTAACCGTAATGTATTATTAATAATAATGTTGATTCCTT
>JBDRQG010000227.1:0-3407 GCA_043826475.1 bacterium | reverse complement strand
ATTACCGATCAACTTTTGTTTTCTCTGGTCGGTGAGCACTGTCTAGGCGTTTTGAGTGTTATAAAGAAAAGGGACACCTGAAATAGGCGCCCCTTTTTACTTCTTTTTCGTTGAATCTTAGATTATTTCATCGAGCCCATTAACAGAATCTCTGTAATTCTCATCAAGCAAATCAACATAGTACTTTTCTGTTGTCATAATTGATTTATGTCCCAGTAGTCGCGATATAGTGTACAAATCCGCCTTATTGTTTTGCAATAATAAACTGCCAAAAGTTTTCCTCAATGAATGCAGGTTTGCACCTTTTATTCCAGCGAGTTTGTAGTATTTAGCAATTTTAGGGGAAACAAAATCAGGATTATAGGTAAATGGACAGGAGTGATTTCCTTGTTTGATGTCATGCAGGATATTAAATAGTGTATTGTTCATAGGTATATACCGATTATTTTGACTTTTCATTTCATAGATCATTATTTTTCTTTCTTCAAAATTCACATTATCCCATGTAAACAGCGGAGATAGAATCTCATTACGACGAGTGTCCGTATGTAATTATGCTAACACTAATCTTAAAAATTCTATATTTTCATCATTCTTGATTACTTCAATCAATTTTGGGATCTCATCTTTACGAAGAAATCTGATTTTTATCTCGTCCTGTTTAGGTAATTTGACTCTATTAACAGGGTTACTTTCAGTCAATTTCTTTAATCAGGTTCCTGATCTTGTGTATCGGCTGGCCCAATTGTTTGGAAATTTCAGGATACTTATATCCAGCACTGCGAAGCAAAAAAATCAACTTGGATTCTGATCCAACTATCTTTAAAAAGCCCTCCAATCCTATTTGAAAAATGACGTCGTTACTCCAGTCTTTCCTTGCTGTAAAGATTGATTCGGAATAGTCTCGTTCTTCATCATCTTCCCGATAATCAAACGAGTGAATCTCAACCTCTCCGGAAAGATAATTCCTAGGACTGTAAACATCCTTACAATTCTGTTTCGAGACAGAACCCACATGCAGACGACTGCCATGTCTAAGATCGTTGGCGCGATACTTCATGAAATTGACCAGTTCACCAACTGATAATTCTTTCCCCCTTTTTTGAGCATTATCATATGCCTGATACGCCATCGCAACAATACTTTGCGCGATATCTGCATCATCTGTAATTCGTTTAGCCTGAGATATTAATGGCTCAGAGATAGTTAGAAACATAAAATCCTCCTGTCTTTGCTTATGTTTCTTATACCTGGAAAAAGCAGATTGGAGGGTTCTTATCTAATTATCTACGTACCACGCCAACTATCTTCAGTGCTAGCGCAATCCCGGCAAGCGCAATCTCACCAATAACAACTGCGGTTTCCGGTTTGATTTTGTTCATGGTTACTCCTTTTTTAGGGTTATGATTATCTGTTCTACCCGAATGTCTACTATCCTGTAGGGGATTTTTAATCCAGGTATCCTGATCCTTACCATGTCCTCAGACACAGTGATTATTTTTGATGAAAGTTTGTGTTTAAACAGGTTGATCAATTTTTGGATAAGTGGATGAGCCAGATATTTGGTACCTACATCTAATAACATTTTCCTGCTGATCATAAACAGGATCTACTGTTATCTTAATCTTGTCCGGCAATAAAGAAAACAATGTTGGCTCCTTTCGGTTTAGATGGGTGTTGGCACACTATTCTTATGCCAGTTTTTGGAATAAGAATAGTACAGGATACCCTGTTATCAGCACGATGGTAATGGTGGCCTGCTTTAACTCATTTTATAACCTATAAGGAGAACAATATGCCTAACTGGATAATAACACCTGATAAGTATCTGAGTGAAGAAGAAATTTCCCGATTAATAAAGGTCTGTTCTGATGCTGCTGAACTGGCCTCAAGCAAAGGTCAGTGTATTGCTATTCGAGATTATATGATCATTGATCTGGCCTTAAATACAGGGCTTCGTGTACAGGAATTATCAGATCTGAAAGTTGAAGATCTGCATATCAATTATGGTGAAAGCGCTCTAACTGTTCAGAACGGCAAAGGCGGTAAGAAACGCATAGTGAAATTCGGCAAGAAAACCAAAGCACATCTGAAGAGGTATCTGGCCGAACGCCACTCAAAAAGTGAATACCTGTTTTATTCCTCTCGCGGTGATAAACTTGAACGCTCTGCTATCCAAAAGACATTTAAGAAGTGGGCAAAGAAATCCCGTCTTTCACCTAATTATTCAATTCACAGTTTGAGACATACCCACGCCACAAGGCTCTATAAGGCATCTGGTAATAACCTGCGTATGGTGCAAAAGCAATTAGGTCATTCGAACATTCAGACCACCACAGTTTACAGCGATGTATCGAAAAATGTTGACTCTATTGAATATTTCATTAATATTAAAGCGTAATGTGGTAAATTTCTTCAAATTGGTAATGTTCGACATATCTCCACAGTTTCATTACTTTTTTTAAAGAAAAAGGGGATGTAGCTGAGGGAGCGAAGCCGTGAGGAGAGGATGTTTGGTTGTTTGGGGTTGCTCGACGAGAAACACCGTTTGGGATACAAACAAGAGCCTGAAAACGGATATGTTCAGGCTGGTTATTTGTGAGATATGATTTGGCACTGTGTTTGTTATTATAAAGTGTGTGTTGGTATTAATATTAAATGGTGTAATGAGTTTCTATGAATAAGTTTATAGACAATTATTTGCAAAATATAAATACCAGATTCAGGGCAGGAATTTCTACCGAACATAGTTACAGAGGAGATTTACAAACCCTTGTTGAGAGTATAAATCCGGGGGTTTTAGCCACTAATGAACCCACCAGGATTGCTTGTGGCGCTCCGGACTATATTATTACAAAAAGGAATATCCCTGTTGGCTATATTGAAGCCAAAGACATAGGTAAACCCTTGGACAGCAAGGACTACAAAGAGCAGTTTGACCGCTATAAAAAGTCACTCCAGAACCTCATTATTACTGATTATCTTGGCTTCCAGTTATATATAGATGGGAAGTTCATAACATCAATAAAAATTGCAGAAATTGGATCTGGAAAAATACGTCCAATACCAGAGAATTTTACTGCCTTCACAGATCTCCTAATAAACTTTTGCACCTATGTTGGACAAACTATCAAATCACCATCGACGCTATCTAAAATGATGGCTGGCAAAGCGAGATTGCTGGAAACCGTAATTGAACAGGCTTTATTGAGCGACGAAGATAATGATGCGTACAGTACGCTTAAAGAGCAGATGAAAGCATTTAAAGATGTTTTATTCCATGATATAAAGCCAAGTGAATTTGCTGATATATATGCCCAGACAATTGCATACGGTATGTTTGCAGCCCGGCTGCATGATAAGACATTAGAAGATTTTTCCAGGCAGGAAGCTGCCGAACTGATACC
>JBDRQG010000226.1:0-3148 GCA_043826475.1 bacterium | reverse complement strand
CCTCCGGCACCAATCACACCGGAAATAAAAGCAGAGAGATCCAGAATTTCCGTTCCGAGAGTTTCCAGTACTGATTTGCGAAGTATGGCGCATTCATCGCCCAGCTTTTTCAAGTATAATAATTTATCTTCTCTATTCATTTCCTGATATCTTTCTTATATGTTTAATAAACGTATCGACAATGGCATTAAATGCTGTTCCTGTTTCCACTGATCCCTGGGCAAAGTTTGGCTTTCCACCCCCGCGGCCGTTAAATTCTTTAAGGGTATCTTTCAACAAATTACCGGCATGAGCCTTATGATCTTTTATGGCGCTGCTGCTTGCGGCAGTCATTACCGTCCACTTGCCCTCAATCGTTCCAAGGCCTATTGCTAAAGCCGAATCCTGCCTGCTCTTTATATTATCAATCCAGCCGGCCATGATGTCCTTATCTGTTTCGCCAAAATCATTAAAATATATTTTAAAAAATTCAACCTCTTTTTCATCACCAATAGAGGCAGAGCCGCCGGATAACATTTGTGATTTTATTTTCTTAATTTCTTTTTGTAAGCTTTTGTTGTCTTCGGTAAGCTTGCCTACAGCCAGTAGTGCATCTGCTTCGGAACGACCGATTGTTTCGGCTACTTCACGGCGGAAATATTTAGCATCGAGCATATATTTGATGGCTGCTTCACCGGTAATGGCTTCGAGTCTTCGCACTCCAGAGGCAATACCGGTTTCTAAAGTGATGAAAAACGGCCCGATCTGACTTACATTGTCAACATGAGTCCCGCCGCATAATTCTTTGGAAAATTTATCCACTGAAACGACTCTCACTTTGTCGCCATATTTCTCCCCGAATAAGGCCATCGCACCGGTCATTTTGGCCTCATCAACATTCATAATATCTGTGGTGACCTCGTGTCCCTTTAATATTTCGTTGTTTACAATTTCTTCGACTTCGCGAATTTCATCCGGCGTCATGGGTTGGTGATGCGAAAAATCAAAACGGAGCCTGTCCGGCCCGACATAAGAGCCGGATTGCTTAACATGATCTCCCAATACTATTCTCAATGCTTTATGGGCAAGATGAGTAGCGGTATGGTTGCGCCTGATATGCCAGCGGCGATCTACATCCACTATTGTTGAAACATTGAGATTTCTAATAATATCATCATATGTACCCTCAACAATAGTCCCGATATGAATATAGCGATCCAGATGATTGATTACAGTATTAACTTCTACGGTAAAATTATTTCCTACAATTTTGCCGATGTCGCCTATCTGACCACCCGATTCGACGTAAAATGTGGACTTATCAAGCAGGATAGCAATGGTACCATTGGAAGCATCGTAATAAGATAATAAAATATTTGCTTCTATATTATGATCGTCTCTTACAAAGTGAGTAACCGGCTGGTTTTCAATTCCTAATTCTGTCAATTCATCTGTTATCTTTTTAATATCCTGATTTTGATATTCATTCGTTTTACCGGAAGCCTTTGATTGTGCCTTTTGAGTCTCCATCGCTTTTTCAAAGCCGGCCAGATCAAGAGAGTAGCCCATTTCAGCCGCCATAATTTCAGTTAGGTCATAGGGAAAACCATAGGTATCATAAAGTTTGAAAACATCATTGCCGTCAATAACTTTGCTGCCTGAAGATTTCAACTTCTCGGCAATTTTATTAAAGAGATCAAGACCATTATCGAGAGTGCGGACAAATGTCTCTTCTTCGGCTTTGATGACATTTTCAATATGTGATTGTTTCTCTTTTATCTCCGGGAAAGCCTCGCCCATTTCATACACCAGTGATGGGACCAACCTATACAAGAAGGGTTCTTTCATATTCAGCAACCGTCCATGACGAACCGCTCTTCGGAGGATTCTTCTCAGTACATATCCCTGACCGACATTGGAAATCCCAGCTCCATCGGCAATAGCAAAAGTCAATGCCCGCAAATGATCAGCAATCACGTTAAACGATGACTCTTTGTCTTTGTACTTGATATTGGTTATGTCAGAAATAGCTGCCATAATATTCTGGAAAAGATCAATCCCAAAATTGGTTTTTGTATCCTGAAGTAATGAAGCAATTCGTTCCAGTCCGGCACCGGTGTCTACCGATGGTTTCGGGAGTTCGATTGTTCTGCCGTCGGGAAGAGTCTCGTACTGCATAAAAACCAGATTCCAAAATTCCACGAATCTTTGAGTTTCACCATTGACAACATCATCCGGTCCGGTTCCGTAAGATTCTCCACGATCGATATGAATTTCACTGCAGGGGCCGTTGGGACCGGTGTCGCCCATCGACCAGTAATTATCTTTTTTACCGAATCGCAGTATCCGTCCATTTTTTAATTCCGGAGCAATCTTCCCCCAGAGATTAAAGGCATCATCATCCTCCTCATAAACCGAAGCATATAATTTATCTTTAGGCAGTTTCAATTCTTTAGTTATCCACTCCCAGGCAAAAACTATCGCTTCCTCTTTGAAATAATCACCGAATGAAAAATTGCCCAGCATTTCAAAAAAAGTATTATGGCGAGCAGTAAAGCCGACATTATCCAAGTCGTTATGCTTCCCGCCGGCCCGGATACATTTCTGGGAACTAGTGGCTCTATTATATGGAACTTTTCTCTGGCCGGTGAAGACGTCTTTAAATTGGTTCATCCCGGCATTGGTAAAAAGAAGAGTCGGGTCATTATGCGGAATAACCGGTGATGACGGTACCAAACGATGGTCATGCTTTTGGAAATATTCTAAAAAAGAATTTCTTATCTCTGAAGTTTTAATTTTCTTCTACCTCGTTCTCATTGTTCAAAAGTTTTTCCACCGCCTTTTTTGCGGCATTGTATCCGAATCCGCGCCGGGAGAGGTAATTATACGCTTTACGATGAGCCGTTTCAAGTTCAAACTTACTATACTGGCGTATCTTCTGCTCCAGGGCATGCTCAGCTTGTTTTTCTTCATCTGTTTCAGCCAGCACAATTTCAGCCACTCTTTCGCTCAAATCCCGATCAAAATATTTTTTCTGCAAATAGGCGCAGAGAAATGACTTCCCTGAAGGTTTGCGTCGTACTAAAATCTCGGCCAGATTGTTGGCTAACCGGAAATCATCAAGATGCCCCAAAGATTTCATCTCTTCAATTATCTTTTCGATTATTTC
>JBDRQG010000225.1:0-7784 GCA_043826475.1 bacterium | reverse complement strand
AGTATCATCATAAGGCATAATAAGAATGTGCAGGCAACAAATCAAGAATGATTAATGAAATGATAGTTAAAACAATTGACAAAATAACAGAAGTTAAAAACTTATGCCCGTTCCATAAGAGAGAGAGCTTCAATTCTAGTGGCCTCTTTGCGTAATAATCCCCGCACTGCCGAAGTAACAATTTTACTCCCCGGCTTTTTCTTGCCCCGCATAGTCAAACATAGATGTTCCGCTTCAACGACAATCATAACCCCTTTGGGTTTGATGGCTTTAAGCATGGCATCGGCAATCTCCGAAGTCATCCGCTCCTGAACCTGCAGCCTATGGGAGAGAATATCCACCACATTTACCATATTGGAAAACCCGGCTACTTTGTCATTTTGAGGAATATAGGCGATATGCACTTTTCCAAAAAAAGGGAGAAGATGATGCTCGCATAAAGAATAAAACGAGATGTCTTTTAGAATAATCATCTCGTCTTTATTGCTGGTAGTATATTTTCTTAATTCAGCGGCCGGATCACTGTCATATCCGGCTAACACTTCTTCAAAATACTCGACCATTCTTTCAGGAGTCCGCACTAATCCCTCACGGGAAAGATCTTCCCCGATCCCTTCAAGAATGAGCTTTACCCCTTTGGTAATCTTCTTCCGGTCAAACGACACTGATTAACCTTCCGGAGTCGGCGTTGGAGTCGGAACCAGTTCCACATCACCGGATGACCGACCGATTATAACATCGACTTCATTGCTGTCAATAATCTCTTTTTCAAGCAAGGCTTTGGCTAATTTGTGGAGATTGTCAACATTGGTAGTCAAAATATCAAAAGCTTGCTTTTCAGCATTTTCAATTATAGCTCTAATTTCATTATCTATTAATTCCGATGTCGCCTCGGAATGATCCTTCGGCTGAGACATTTCCCTACCCAAAAAGATATGCTCATCAGTGCGGCCTAAAGTAACCGGCCCAAGTTTTTCAGACATACCCCAATTACAGACCATTCTACGAGCTAATTTTGTGGCCCGTTCCAAATCATTACCGGCTCCAGTATCCAACTGGTTAAATACAATCAATTCAGCTACGCGACCGCCCATCAAGACAGTAAGGGTGGCTTCGAGATATTCCTTGTTATGAGTGTGGCGTTCATCAACCGGAAGGGATTGGGTTACACCAAGGGCCATCCCACGAGGAATAATAGATACTTTATAAATAGGATCAGCTTTTGGTAGATTTTTAGCCACGAGAGTATGACCGGCTTCATGATAAGCAATTATCTCTTTTTCTTCATCAGTGATAACCATCGACTTTCTGGCTGAGCCCATCATTTCCTTATCTTTGGCTTCTTCAAAATCTTCCATCATGACCGCATCCCGATCTTTTCTTGATGCCAGCAGGGCTGCTTCATTGACAATGTTAGCCAGATCGGCTCCGGTCATTCCGGGTGTCCCTCGGGCGAGGACTTTCAAATCAACACCCTCATCCATTTTGATTTTGCGGGAATGAACTTCAAGAATTCCTTCTCTACCCTTTACGTCAGGGGCTGGAACAACAATCTGGCGATCAAATCTTCCAGGACGCAGCAGAGCCGGATCAAGGACATCAGGTCTGTTGGTGGCGGCAATCATAATAACCCCTTCATTGGATTCAAAGCCATCCATCTCAACCAACAACTGATTCAGGGTTTGTTCCCGTTCATCGTGGCCTCCACCTAAACCGGCGCCGCGATGCCTGCCGACCGCATCAATTTCATCTATAAAAATTATACAAGGGGCATTGCGCTTTCCCTGTTCAAACAGATCACGAACTCGGCTGGCGCCAACACCAACAAACATCTCTACGAAATCGGAACCGGACATGGAGAAAAATGGGACTCCGGCTTCTCCGGCAATAGCTCTGGCCAACAATGTTTTGCCTGTTCCGGGAGCACCAAGAAGAAGTGCTCCTTTGGGGATTTTACCTCCCAATTTTTGGAATTTTCCCGGTTCTCTGAGAAAATCAATTATTTCTCCCAGTTCAATTTTAGCTTCTTCCGCTCCGGCAACATCCTTAAAGGTAACTTTGGGGCGTTCGTCAGATAAAAGCTTGGCTTTGCTTTTACCGAAGGAAAACAGCCCCTTGGGACCTCCCCCAGACTGCATCTGCCTGATAAAAAATAACCAAATAAAAATCAAAATTACCCACGGAGCAGCTGCGAGAAGATATGATAAGAGAGGGCTCTCGGTTTCAGCATTGATTTTGATCCCTTTTGCTTCGAGTCTGTTTATAAGTTCATAATTAATATCCGGGAAGGGAATACGGGTTTTGAATTTACTGAAAGTATCACCTGTTTTACTTGATTCAAAAGAGCGGGCTTCCTTTAGTACTCCTTCAACTTCCTGATCTTTAAAAGAGGCTTCCGTAACATTATTCTGGTCAATTTGGGTTATAAATTCGGTATAGGTAATCTCTGCTTTAGTTTCACTAAAATCACTAATATAGGTCCAGCCGATTACCATAACCAGAATCAATGCAATCCAGAAAATAAGGGTTCTCCCCTGGCCTCTGAATCCTCCCGGCTCGTTTTGCTTGTCCTCTTTGTCCGAGCGAGGCTTGAGTGGGTTTTTATTACTAAATTTTGACACTAATACTCCATATTAAAAAGTAACTTCTTCTATCAGTTATACATCTTTTTCGTTTTAATATTCACCATTGCCTATAAATTCATGGTTACTCTTCAACCATTTTCCCTATAAAAGGGAGGTTGCGGTAATTTTGAGCGTTATCAAGGCCATACCCAATCACAAATTCATTTCCGATTAAAAAGCCCTTATATTTGATATCAAGCTTCCAACGGTGACTGGCTGGTTTATCAATAAGAGTAACAATCGCAATTGATGCCGGTTCCAACTTCCTTAATTCTGTTTGAATTGAATTAATTGTTCGCCCAGAGTCTACTATTCCCTCCACTATAAGGACATCTCTTCCTTTGACTGGAATAGAAAGACGACCATTGAGAAATATATCTTTATTTTGTTTTGTGCCTTCCCGATAAGAAGCAGCTGAGACAAAATCCATCTCAATCGGAAGATTAATTTCTCTCATCAGGTCCGACATGAAGACAACACAGCCTTTTAAAATTCCAATCAGTAACGGTTTTTTACCCTGATAATCTCGAGTTATTTCATCGCCCAGTTCAGCGATTCTCCGGGCAATCCTCTCCTGATCCAGAAGCAACTCAAACGGTCTTCTTTTAATCTGCTTTTCGCTCTTTAGATTCAAGTTTTAAAACCTTCCTCGTTGTTGAGTCCACCTTAACTCTATCTGCAATCTCATACCCAATCAACCATATTAATCCTCTTTTATCAACAAGAACCGGCACTTCATTTCTATAAAGAGGGTCAATTTTTCTATCAGCCAGAAAACTACCAGCTGTTTTTGTCCCTTCCATTCCCAGCGGTTGGAACCTATCTCCATTTTTAATTCCTCTGATCTCAAAGGGGGGAAACACTTTATCAGCATCAATCACAACCACAGGCGAGAATCGTCTTTTAATCAGAAGTTCCGGTTTGAATATTAATTCCTGTCCATTAACACTGATATTTAATTCCAAAACCTCCAATTGCTGTCCGAGCATAAATGCTCTGGATTCAATAAAATTACCCGGACGATAAATAATCATCTTTGAACCGTTGCACGAAGCCTGGATATTGCCAGATAATGAGATTCCTTTTCGTGAGGTGCGACAGGCCAAATCCAAACGATCTACAACCGCTTTATCCGGTCCCAATCCATCAATAGAAATCACTGACAGACAATATCTTAACAGACGGCGACGCAACCATATATCATAACCGCAAAATAGCTCAAGGGCAAGTTCTATTTTTCCACCGGGTGATATTGATACCGATTCTTTTACTTTTTCATTCACAATTGAATCAAGAAACCGATCTTCTTCCATGATTGTGTCGGCAAGATTTAAAAGATTTGAGTCTACCGAAGAATTGATATTTTCACGAATATCTTTTAAAAGGCTGTTCCTTATATAATTTCTGGTAAAATTATTATCCTCGTTGGAAAAATCGTGACAGAACTCAATCTTTTCTTCATTCAAAAACTTAATAATATCCTTTTTTGCTACATGCAAAAGGGGTCTTATAATTTTATCTCGTTTTATAGGAATTCCAAAAAATCCGGTTCTGCCGGTCCCCCTGAAAATTCTGAAAAGAATCGTTTCAACTTGATCATCAGCATGATGCCCCACAGCAATTTTATTAAATCCTTTTTCCTCTGCGACATCATTTAACACTTTATATCTGAAATTCCGGGCCGACTCTTCCAATCCCTTTTTTTCATTTTCAGCCCGGGCCGGGATATCTTCACATATAATCGTAATTGGTATATTCAGTTTCTCACATAAATCTCGACAGAATTTTTCATCTTTATCAGAATCATCGAACCTTATCATATGATTTACATGCAGGGCCTCAGGAGAAATTTTCAGTTCATCTTTAAGTTTATATAGTATCATAAGCAGAGCAACTGAATCAGGTCCACCCGATAATGCAACCAGCACTTTATCTCCGGTAGAAAGTAAGCTATAATCATTTATTGTTTTTATTACTAAATCATACATAACGATGTATAAGATAACTCATAATGAGAAGGATATGAACAATTTTTTCGTAAAAAGGAGTATAAACCACTATAATAAATTACAGGTCAGAACTTAATCTTTCCAAATTTTCAGATGAACCTATTATAACCAATATATCATTCGCTTCCATTATTGTATTTGGCCCGGGAGAAATAGTCAGGCGGGAGCTTTTCTTTTTCATCCCGATAATATTTATGCCGTAATCCTGTTTTAATTTTGATTCCACCAGAGTTTTACCTGCCAGATGGCTTGATTCCGGAATTGCAATTTCTTCAATAATTAACTCCCCATCGCTTAATGAAGTAGTATGCATAAAATCGACCACATTGGGTCTTAGCGATGCCAGCGCCATTCTCTGTCCGCCAAGAACATGAGGTGACACCACATGGTTGGCTCCGGCTCTCATAAGCTTTTTTTCGCCATCATCAAAATCAGCTCGGGCTATTATATTCAGATTGGGGTTCATATCGCGGGCAGTTAAAGTCAAATAGACGTTCTGAGCTTCCTCAGGTAAGGTTGAAATTAATGTTTTAGCTGTTTCTATCCCAGCCTGACGTAAAACATCATCTTCGGTAGCCGTCCCTTTAATATACATTATCCCTTCTTCGGCAAGTTTATTAAGGGCATCCTCATCAATCTCAATTACTACAAATTTAACTTTTTTCTTTTTAAATTCATCTGCAACCTGGCGGCCAACACGGCCATAACCAGCAATAATATAATGGCCGGAAATATTTTTTAATCCTTTTTCCATTTTTCTCCTTCCTAATATCTTACTCAACTGGCCATGAATAACAATCTGCCCAATCACCGAAGCCATATAAGCCATCACTCCCATACCCAGCAATATCAATATAATAACGAACCCGCGCCCAAAAGGATGCAGCGGCTTTACTTCTCCAAAACCTACTGTCGATAATGTTATAACAGCCATATAGAGGGCATCAAGGTAGTTCATCGACTCAAAAACCATAAACCCTATAGTTCCGCCAATCAACAGTATCAAAACCGATACAAAGGCAAGCAAGAGCTTATACGTACTGCTATCATAATCTTTATAATTGACTGCCATAATTCATCCAAGTTAAAATAAATTGGATAGCATATCCACTAAAAAAAGTCATACAAATAATATGTTTTTATTGATAAATAGAAACAAATTACGTTTCTATCTTAATCATTTCATTTATTTCTTTTACTTGACCTTATATAATAGATTTCTTAAGGATGAATATGCATACTGAAACAAACTCAGAATCGACAATTTTAAAAATTGTTAAATACCATCTTCCAGCCATTTTATATGCTGGGGGAATAATTGCTGTTTCATCGATTTCTAATTTGAAAATTTCACGGGTCAATATTATAGCCTTTGATAAAATTATTCACTTTATGGAATATGCAATTTTTGCCTTTTTAATATTTCGATCCATTTATAATGTATCACCAAGAATAACTCTCAAACAGACTTTGCTTATTTCTGCACTTTTTCTGTCTTTTTTTGCACTTACGGATGAAATCTTTCAGCATTTTATACCCGGAAGGCATTCAGAATTGTGGGATTTATTAGCTGATATCAGCGGATCAATAATTGTACTAACCCTGTGCGGCTTATGGTATAAAAAAACTTCTAAATAATTAGGCTCTTATCTGCTAAATAGTCAGAAAAAGAAGTAAATAACTTGACTTTTAGCTCATTCGGCATATATTTCACATGGTCTTAAGAAAAAGCTTTCTGTATATAAGATTGTGCAGAATTTTAAACTCTCCCAATTGGTCAAGCCAGGGGTTGAGTAGGAACAATAAACATTAACAAAGTTCCAGGGTTGGTTTTAACTGAAAATTGGGCAATATTTTTGTTTATCTTATTGTGACGGAGATTTGAGTATACCGTATTTTTAAAAGAGTTGAAGTTTATTTTTTAATGACCTGAATGGTAGATTTAATTTGAATATCGTTTTTTATAATAATTTTAATAAAACTTTCAAAGTGATCCTTGTGTCGGATAAAATAGCAGAGGGGTCCAAAATTACTGGTCAATTTAACAATGATGAAATATTAAATGGTTAACAATTGAAAACTATATTTTTAAACATTAATAAGTATGGAGAGAAATTATGAGGTTGAGAATTATTTTGTCGCTGATAGTGATACTCGCTTTCAGTGTCGCTCCGGCTCTCGCTGATGATACGGGGGTCCTAGATACAGTTATTCTGGTACCAACGGTAATTCCTGATGCATCAACCGGTACCGATCAATTGGTAATAGAATACTGGGCTTATACTGATGAAACCGTACTCGGTTTCTCATCAGGATTTGACTGGGATAATCCGAATATGCAGATAACCTCTGCAACCAGTGGCGTTACCAATGCCTTCACCATTAAGTCTTATTTCGAAAATGATAACATGGCTATGACTAATACCAATCATCGGTTTTTATATGGCGGTCTTGATTTTGGTCTGGGGTTAGCTCCTGCCAGCAATAGACGGTTATGGGCAACCTACACCTGTACCGTTTCAGGTTGGGACTCTAGTAGTGTTATAAATATTGATACATTAACTTTTAGCGCTGCGTCAACATGGTTATTTTCTACTGATGCTGGAAACGTCTATCCAATTTGGGCCGGGGCATTAGAAATCAGGGACTCTTCGTACCATCCACCGGCACCGGCTAATCTGGTTGTAAATCAATCAGTATTGAATTTTACCGCTGTTGAAGGGGGAACCAATCCTGCTAATAAGCTGTTTAATGTTGCTTCCGATGCTGATCCTCTTGGTTTTAATATAACCGAATTTACAGGATCAGCCTGGTTATCTGCTGCACCTTTAACAGGCACAACTCCTCTGGATATTTCTGTTGCAATAAATATAACAGGATTAGCTGATGGATCATACAAAGATACTTTAGTTGTTGCCTCTGGCACCGCTGTAAACTCACCTCAGTATGTCGAGGTTAATTTAACGGTAACCCCGGCACCATCCAATCTGGTGGTTTCTGAAACAGAATTGAATTTTACTGCAGTCGAAGGAGGAGCCAATCCTTCCAATAAGCTGTTCAATATCGCTTCAGATAATGATCCGCTTGGTTTTAATATTACAGAATTTACAGGATCAGACTGGCTTTCTTCTACTCCCAATACCGGTACCAC
>JBDRQG010000224.1:0-15412 GCA_043826475.1 bacterium | reverse complement strand
CACACCGGAAGCAGCCGATAGATTGCAGGAATTGGTTGATAGATTCGAGTCTCTTGGTGATTTTTCTCATGACAGCGTGGAACAGGTTTTAAATGCCTTATCCGATGAGAAGAATATTAAAAAAGCAAAATACATTCATCCTACTCGATTGGCAGTAAGCGGTACATCGATAGGACCAGGGCTTTATGATCTTTTAGTGATCCTGTCAAAACCGGTAGTTATCGATCGTATGAAAAAAGCAATAGACTATATTAAGAGTTTTAACAATTAGATATTATCAGTAGAGGAAAAATGAGTAATTCAAAAGAAAAAATTGCCGAGACATTGCGTCGCGCTATAAAGGGTGAAGAGGACGGCTACTATTTTTATGATTTAGTCTCAAAAAAAGTAACCCATCCCGATGCCAAGATAAAACTGGAAGGCCTTCGAGATGACGAAATCAATCATAAGAAAGTTCTGGTAGATATATTTCATAAGCATATCGGACCTGAAGTAGGAGAATTGCCGGAAAAAGGACTAAGTGTCCTGACTGAAGTTTTCAAAAAAGGACATATCAATAATTTGAAGTCCGAAATGGAATTTATAAATCTGGCTATTGAAGCTGAATTGGCTGCCACCAAATATTATCAGGATGAACGCGATCTGATCGATGATGAAGAATTCAAAGAGATATTTGATCGCCTTGCAGCTGAAGAGCATCATCATTATGAACTCCTTCAGGCTGAGCGTGAGGCTATTTCAGGGAACTATTACTGGTTCAGCATGGATGACAGTTCGCCTTTTGAACATTAAACATCAGGGAATTGAATATTGACTGAATTTAACAGTTCACAAACAGAGACTTTAAAGATCGGTGATCTGGCTCCGGATTTTACCCTGCCGACTCATAATGAAGGGGAGCTCAACCTGGCCTGGTATCAGGGACGGAAAAATGTTGTATTGGCTTTTTATCCGGCCGACTGGACGCCGGTTTGCGCCACCCAGGTTCCCAGTTATCAGGAGATCATAGAAGAATTCGAAAAATATAATGCCCAGTTGTTATGTATTTCGGTCGATTCAATCCCCTGTCACATAGCCTGGGCAAAATCTATGGGCGGCCTCTCTTTTCCACTGATGTCAGATTTCTTTCCCCATGGAGAAGTAGCCAAAAGATACGGTGTTTTGACCGGAAAAGGATATACCGGCCGGGCGGTATTTCTGATTGATAAAAAAGGTATAATCCGATTTATTCAGCAGGTACATCCGGCCAAACTCCCCGATAATGATGAACTTTTGAAAGAGCTAAGTAAACTCGAATAGTTCGGGAACGCCGGGAATAAGATTCTGTTCTATAAATAACGATTTATAAACTTGTTATTGAAGGACTTTATGTAGTGTATTTTTCGCTTCCAAAAGAATACCGGGAAGCAAAACCGGATGAAATAAAAGCTCGCATTTACGAAGCCAAAAAAAGACTTGGGAAAAAGCTGCTAATTCTTACCCATCACTATCAAAGAGTAGAAGTGGTCGAGTTTAATGATTATCTCGGTGACAGCTATGGTCTTTCTAAAATTGCAGCCGCACAAAAAGAGGTTGAGATTATTGTTTTCTGCGGTGTTCATTTTATGGCTGAATCGGCGGATATTTTAACTTCGGATCATCAGACGGTATTTCTCCCCAATCCTCTTGCCGGATGCCCGATGGCTGATATGGCTGAAATGGCTGATGTTATGTCAGCCTGGAAGTATCTTGATAAAATTAGCAGTATTGAAAATATAATGCCTATTTCATATATGAATACGACCGCAGGACTTAAAGCTTTTACCGGACGCAACGGTGGATTGATTTGCACCTCATCCAATGCTGATGCTGCTCTAAAATGGGCTTTTAATCAGCGAGAAAAAGTATTTTTCTTCCCTGATCAGCATCTTGGTTATAATACTGCTATAAAATTGGGAATTGATTCCGACGAAATAGTGATCTGGGATTTCTCGCGCGATGATGGCGGCTTATCCGAAGAGCAGGTAAACAAAGCTAAAATAATTCTCTGGAAAGGGCATTGTCACGTTCATACCAATTTCAAAAAAGAGCATGTGTATGAAGTGCGGGAAAAGTATCCCGAGGCCAAAATCATAGTTCATCCTGAATCTCCGCACGAAGTGGTCAGACTGGCTGATGGGAGCGGGTCGACGGCTTATATTGTCAAATATTGCCAGGAAGCTCCTCCCGGATCGACAATTGCGATTGGAACTGAAATTAATCTGATTAATCGGATGGCGATTGAGCACCCTGATAAGACAATTTTTGAGCTATCCGGCCAGACCTGCCCGGTTTGCGCCAATATGTATCGTACAACAATCAATGATTTACTATATACTCTTGAGAATTATGCAGATATAAAGCCGATTTCGGTCCCCGAACCAACCCGTTCGGAAGCACTGTTGGCCCTTGAAAAAATGCTGCAAATTTCGTGATATTATAATAAAGAGCGGACTGGACTTAAGCTTTTAATGTTTTTATATTCTGATTAAGTAAATATGGACAATTTGGAGTGAGGTAACGATATGGCTGTTGAAGTACTGGTACCCCAGATGGGTGAGTCAGTTCTTGAAGGAACTATTCTGGAATGGAAAGTTAAGGTTGGCGATAAAGTGACAGTTAACCAGCCTCTGGTTGAGTTGATGACAGACAAGGTTAATATTGAAATTCCCTCCGAAGTCAACGGGGTTATAACAGAATTATTAGTTAAAGAGAATGATGTTGTCCCGGTCGGAACCCGAATTGCTATTATTGATGATGGGAGCGGCAAGGATGTAAAAGCGATTGATAAAAAAGTGGAACCGATAGCCCAAAAAGCTCAGGCTCCTGTCCCTGCTCCTGCAACCACGACGAGTGCTGTCACTACCCAGTCAAAATCAGATGTAAAAGCTACGGCCGCTGTTGGTCTTGGTAAAATGTCTCCCAAGGTAAAAATGTTGGTTCGGGAATATTCAATAGATTCTTCAGCGATTACTCCAACTGGAGTCGAAGGACGGGTTACAGTTGATGATGTCATGCGCGCTGTCGAGGGACGAAGCACCCAGGCTGGCTTTAAACAGGGACCAATTCCTGCCCCACCCACTCCGATGATGTCTGCTGGAAAAGCAGCCGTTGCTCCTGCCGCAACAACAGCTCTTTCGGAACCAAAAGTCAAAGTCGAAATTCCTAAGTTTGAACCACTGCCTCAGGCGCAGCGTGAAAAAACACAACCGGTAGAAGGAGTCAGAAAATTAATTTCTGAACACATGCTGAAATCTGTCAGTATATCTCCGCATGTTACAACTTTTGAAGATATTGATCTTACTGATCTTGTAGCTTTTAGAAAACAGATCAAAAACGATTTTGTGGCCAGTTATGGGGCTAATATCACCTATATGCCTTTTGTTGTTAAGGCAGTCTGTCTTGGGCTGAAAGAATTCCCCAAGATGAACGCCACTATGACCAACGAACTCATCACCTACAAATATTATTACAATATTGGCATTGCCGTAGCTCGTGAAGAGGGGTTGATTGTTCCGGTTATCAAAGATGCCGACAAAAAGACCATTGTTGAATTGGCTGTTGAAATTGCCCAGTTAGGAGAGAAGGCTCGTACCAATCGTCTATTGCCGGATGATGTCAGCGGCGGGACATTCTCACTAACAAATGCCGGTGTGTTTGGAGCTGCTGCCTCGACACCAATTATAAATCAGCCACAAGTTGCTATATTAGGAATTCACGCTATTCAGAAAAAAGCATGGGTGCATAAAGGTGAGATTGCGATCAGGGATATTTCATCATTTGGATTGTCATTTGATCACCGCTTAATTGATGGTCATGTGGCGGTTCAGTTCCTGCATCGGGTTCATGAATATCTCGCTGATGTTAAAAAATTCATGCTTAACCTGCGATAATTATGTCGATTTATAGTGATCGCCTTTTTGGCTGGGTTCTGGATATTGGCAAAGTCGATTATCAGAAATGTCTCGGATGGCAGCGTGGGTTGGTAAAGATGCGCCGGGAAGGATTTGCCCGTGACACTTTGATTCTCGTTGAACATCCACCCGTTGTAACTGTCGGTAAGGACGGCCATGAGGAGAATTTTAAAAACCTGAAAGTCCAGCCTGTTTTTGTTGAGCGGGGGGGGGATGTTACCTATCACGGCCCCGGACAATTGGTGGTTTATTTTATCTTTAATCTTCAGCGTCGGGGATTGAATCTGCATAAATTTATAGAAAATATTCTCGATGGCATTATTATCACTTTAGCTAAATATAACGTTAAAGCCCACAAAGACGAGGTAAATACCGGAATCTGGGTCGATGATAAAAAGATTGCCTCGTTGGGGATTGCCATTAAACGTTGGGTGACTTTTCATGGGGTGGCGATCAATTTGAATACCGATCTTAATGATTTTGAGCAAATCAATCCCTGTGGCTTGGAATCAGGGATAATGACCTCTTTAAAAAAGATATCAGGCGAGAAAATAGATATGAAACAATTCAGCGAAAATTTGGTTATGGAATATGATCGAATTTTTGAAACAACTTTTAAACCAATAGAACTTGAGTCACTGTCGGAAGATATTGAATCGCAAGCAGGAGGCTACACGATCTGACAGAGCTTGTGGAGAAGATTGAATGGAATACAAAGGAAAAGTTGCATTTGTTTCTGGTGGAACTCGCGGGATTGGCTTATCAATCGCAGAGAAATTAGCTGAAAAAGGCGTAAATATTTTCACGACCTATTTTCGCAGTCGCGAGGATGCTAAAGCTGCTGAAATAAAAATCAAAAGCTACGGCGTGGAGTGTATCTCGCATCGGGCGAATATGGGCAATGCCGAGCAGGTTGTGCAGACCTTTGAAAAAATAAAAGAAGATTACGGCAAATTGGATATCATGGTTTCCAATGCAGCTCTCGGCCTTTACACTGATATGATGAACATCGACCGCAAAGCCTGGGAACTGTCCATGCACACCAATGCCCGTGCCTTTTTGCAGAGCGTTCAATTAGGCGTGCCCATGATGGGAGAGGACAGCCGCATTGTGGCTCTTTCATCTTTAGGCTCAATAAAATACATCCCCGGTTACGCTGCTATTGGCGTTTCCAAAGCGGCTATTGAAAATATGGTTAGATATACTGCTATTGAGATGGCTCCTAAAAAAATAAGTGTCAATTGTGTTTCGGGGGGATTTATTGATACCAGTGCTCTGAAAGTCTTTCCCAATTTTGAAGAGATGAAAAGAAGGGTTATCGAACGTACCCCTTATAATAGAATCGGGAAACCGGAAGAAGTGGCCGATGTGGTTGTCTTTTTATGCGGTCGTGGAGCCAGTTGGATTACCGGCCAGACAATTATTGTTGATGGCGGTTATTCTTTAACCTAACAAGCATAGCTTGTTTATTTTAGTGCATAGGCATTAAAAATAATAAAAGGGTGGTGAAATATGAAAATTTCATCACCTATTTGTATTTGACTCTTTTATAAATTAGTATTGTAGAAGAATTTTAAAGTTAAAAGATTTACCAGATACCGAGGATATCTTTGGCGTAGTCGGAGGCCATTGTTTCCGGCTCCCAGGGGGGATCCCAGACAAGAACCACTTCCATATCAGTGACCCCATCCATAGCGGCAACTTCTTTATGAACTTCAGTGACCAGCATTTCCCCATAGGGGCAGGCAGGTGTGGTAAGAGTCATTTTTACTTTAACCGCTCCTTCATCGCTGATATCAACATCATAAACCAAGCCAAGATCAACAATGCCGATTCTTATTTCCGGGTCATAGACATGAACCAGCCTGTCCATAATTTCTTCTTTTGTCGGTAGCGGCATTTTATATCTTTCTTTTTCTATTCAAGAGTGGTTGGGCTGTCAGGGTTTTTAGCGCCATTCTGGTAGTTTTCAAGCCCTTCCATGAAGGTCACCCAGGCCAGAAGAGCGCATTTGATCCTGACCGGAAATTTCTTTACCCCTTCAAGGGCATCAATATCACCAAGATCATCAGGAATCTTTACGTCTTCATCACCTTTGAGCATCCCTTTTACTATTGTTGCTATCCTTTTTGCTTCGCCAACAGTCTTACCTTTTAAAATCTCAGCTAACATCGAACTGGAAGCGGTTGAGATAGCACAGCCTTTGCAATCGACATAAATATCCTTAACGATATCATTGTCGATTTTAACCGCTAATTCCAATTGATCACCACAGGCCGGATTATGACCGCCGGTAGAAAAATCAGCCATCGGTAGCGGGTCTCGTCCACGTGGTGCACGATAATGATCCAGAATTATGTCGCGATACATGTCATCTAATGAAGCACTCATAAACCGAAATATCTCCTCATCCCCTTTAACGCCGATACCAAAGCATTAACATCGGCTTCGTTATTATAAATATATAATGATGCACGGGCAGTCGCAATTTTCCCCAGTACTGACATTAACGGTTGGGCACAGTGGTGGCCGGCACGAATGGCTATTCCTTTTGAGTCAAGAAAAGTGCTGATGTCATGTGGGTGAAGGTCGTTATCTGTAAAGGAAATCGCTCCGCCGCGTTGTTCAACTTCCATCGGTCCCTGAATTTCTAATCCGGGGATAGCTGAAAGATGTTCGATAGCATATTTGGTAAGTTCCATTTCATGTTGGCGGAGATTATCCATTCCGATTTCTTCGAGATAATGCAAAGCAGCATCAAAGGCGACTACGTCAGCAATATTGGGCGTACCACCTTCAAATTTATTGGGAAGTTCCGCCCAGGTAACATGATCAAAAGTGACTTCGCGGATCATTTCACCACCCATGTTAAACGGGGGCATAGCTTCCAATAATTCTTTTTTTCCGTAAAGAACGCCAACACCGGTGGGGCCGAGCATTTTGTGCGATGAAAAGGCATAAAAATCGACACCTAATGCCTTTACATCGACTTTAAGATGCGGGGCAGCTTGAGCACCATCAGCTAAAACAACCGCTCCATGTTTTTTGGCAATAGCAGCGATCTCCGCGACGGGATTAATTGTACCCAAAACATTGGACATGTGGGTGAGGGCAACTAATTTAGTTTTAGGGGTGATGATATCATATATGTTGCTCTGATCGAGATGTCCGCAAAAAGTAATCGGGATTCTTTTCAGGATAGCTTTTTTCTTTTTGGCTAATTGTAACCAGGGGACAAGATTGGCATGATGTTCCATCTCGGTGATGACAATTTCATCACCCTCTTTGATATTCTCTTCACCCCAGGTATAGGCAACCAGATTAATTCCTTCGGTTGTTCCACGCGTGAAAATAACTTCCCTTGGATCAACCCCGCCGATAAAATCAGCCACATGTGTTCTTGTATGTTCATACTTCTCGGTTGCTTTTTCAGAGAGGTAATGAAGTCCCCGGTGGATATTGGCGTTGTACTTGCGATAGAATTCGATAATGGCATTAATCACCACTCTTGGTTTTTGAGTGGTGGCGGCATTATCAAGGTAAACAAGTCGATTGCCATCTATCTTCAGATCAAGAATAGGGAAATCGGCGCGTATCCGTTCTATATCAATCGGCAGTAATCCGATTCTGGAAGTTTGCTGCTTATTTTGTGTTTTTTGCTCCATCAGACTTTCCCAAAACTCTCTTAATCAACTTTTACAAAAATTATGTCATTCTCTATTTTAACTTCATAAGTTTCAACAGGGACAACTGCAGGAGGTGCTTTTACTGCGCCATCGATTACGCTAAAACGGGCATGGTGACGGGGACATACTATCTGATCCTTGTCTAATATCCCGGTACTTATTGGCGCAAAATCATGAGTGCATTCATCGGCAACAGCATAAAATTTTCCATTAACATTACAAATCAAAACCGCAACATTATTAATGCGTTTAGATTTCATGCTGCCCGGTTGAATTTCTTCGGTCGCGGCAACCTGCGTAAAGCCATCCATTTCAAATTCCCTCCAACTGTTTATCGACAAAATCGGTGATGCGTTCCCTGAGATCTTCCGGGATCTCTTTTAATGTTGTCGATACAAATCCAGATACGATCATGCGGACCGCTTGATCTCTTTCAATACCACGGCAAGAAAGATAATAAATCATTTCCGGATCGATAGGGCCAAGTGTTGCTCCGTGCGAACATTTGACCTCTTCGTTTAAAATCTCAAGTTCCGGAATTGTTTCCGCTCTGGTTCCCCGGTTGAGCATCAAGTTGCGGTTCACCTGATAGGCTTCGCAAATACGAGCCTGCTTATCGATTCGAATCAAGCCGGTGTAAGCCGATAGCGCTTTGTCCCGCAGAACGACTTTGAAATCGATATTGGAATTTGTATTACCGACTTCATGGTGATGCAGGGTGTGATTATCAAAATGCTGGTGATCGGTTCCGAACAGCAAGCCATAGATTTCACTCTTTGAGCCCTGACCGGCCATATGGATTCCGAAATTATGCTTGGAGACTTTCCCGCCAAAAATAAGGGGAATAGTAAGCATGGTACTGTTCTGCTCAGCCATTGCCCGGTGAGTCAGATAGATATTCGATCCAGTGGTTTGATGCTGCAGTGGAACATAGCGGCACTTGCTGTCATGCCCGCAGAAAATTTCAACCACGGCATTAGTCTGAGAGTTGTTCTCACTCGACTTGGAACCACCGACATACTCATCGATTACAGTAACTTCGGAATTTTTACCGGCTACAATTAATAAACGGGGGAAGCAGATAGAGTTTGCCAGGCCAGCTTCACGCAGCAAATGAATTGGCTGTTCTAATTGGGTATTGTCTGGTATATAAATAAAAATACCATCATTGAACAAAGCCGTATTGAGGGCTTCAAATTTACCCGTCTTCTGATTGACTGATTTTGTCAGATATCTCTTAAGGATATCTTCATGTTTTTTCAGAGCATCGGTAAGAGAACTGACAATTACTTTTGATTCTTTAAGAATATCCGATGTGCTGATATTAATTTCCAGTCCGCCATTGTCATTAACTAATGCTGAGAGCTGCCCATGTTCGAGATGATCCTGTTCCAGTTTTAAAATATCAATATGGTCTTTGGTCTCAACATACTGAG
This sequence comes from bacterium, assembly GCA_043826475.1. Lineage (GTDB taxonomy): Bacteria > Zixibacteria > MSB-5A5 > GN15 > FEB-12 > DAOWMZ01. The sequence continues at coordinate 6,358 of JBDRQG010000224.1, read as the reverse complement.
ATATGTTGTCATAATTAATAACAAAGTCTGTCGGATCGGTATATCTCCATAGCGCCAATCCCCGACGAGGGAGAGGGCTGTTGTTATATGATTCTTTTGCTATTTTCCTGATCTCTTTTAGCCAATTCGGACCCTGATCAAGCTGGGGGAGACTATCGGGAATCATAGAATCATTTTCAATTTTTGTCATTGTTGTAGTATTCATTTTATCCTATTGATCCTTCCATTTCCAACTCGATCAATCGGTTCAACTCAACCGCGTATTCCAAGGGGAGTTCTTTGGTAAAGGGCTCCATAAAGCCATTGACAATTAAAAGCCGAGCTTCATCTTCAGATAAGCCTCGACTGGTCAGATAGAATAACTGTTCTTCAGCAACTTTGGAAACGCGGGCTTCATGCTCCACCCGGACGTTATCATTGTCTATTTCCATAGTCGGGTAAGTATCACTGCGGGCTTCAGCTCCGATCAGCAAGGCATCACATTCTACCGAGACTTTTACATTCTCAGCATTCTTGTGAATTTTTACTAAGCCCCTATAGGAGGCTCTGCCATTGTCTTTGGAAATAGATTTTGAAGTTATCCTTGAGGATGTATTGGGAGCGGCGTGGATCATTTTTGCACCGGCATCCTGATGCTGATCAATTCCGGCAAAAGCAACCGAGAGGACTTCCCCTCTGGCACCCTCGCCCAATAATTGGATGCAGGGATACTTCATTGTCAAACGAGAGCCGATGTTTCCGTCCACCCATTCTACTGTTGCATTCTTATAAGCAGAGGCGCGTTTGGTAACCAGGTTGAAAATATTCCGTGACCAGTTCTGAATAGTAGTATAGCGGATATAGGAGTCATCAAGAGCGATAAGTTCAACGACCGCAGAGTGAAGGGAGTTGGTGGAATAAATCGGAGCGGTGCAGCCTTCAATATAATGAACGCGAGAGCCCTTATCGGCGATGATTAAGGTTCTTTCAAACTGGCCCATGTTTTCGGCGTTGATGCGGAAATATGCCTGTAACGGAATTTTCACATCGAGTCCCGGAGGAACATAAATAAACGACCCCCCTGACCAGACCGCCGCATTAAGAGCGGAAAATTTATTATCAGCCGCTGGGATAACCGAGCCAAAATATTTTTTTACAATATCAGGATGCTCCCTTAAACCGCTGTCCATATCAAGGAAGACTACTCCAAGCTTCTTAAGATCATCACGCATGGAGTGATAAACAACTTCCGATTCATACTGAGCTGAAACCCCGCCAAGGAAATTCTTTTCCGCTTCGGGGATACCCAGCTTATCAAAGGTCTTTTTAATATAATCAGGAACATCATCCCAACTGGTTTGCTGGTTTTCGATTGGCTTCATGAAGTAGTAAATATCATCGTAATCAATTTCGTTGATCCGTTCCATATTTCCCCAACCCGGATTTGGTTTGGAAAGGAATAAGTCCAGAGCTTCATGGCGTAATTTATTCATCCAGTCCGGTTCTTTTTTCATCAGGGAAATCATCTCGACCACTTCGTGGTTGATTCCTTTGGCTCCCTTATGAAAATATTCTACCGGGTCCTTAAAGCCGTACTTGGTGGCGTAGTCGTCATTAAGGTTGGCTATATTATTATTTCTACTAGTATCATGCACAGTTACACCTCGGATGTTTGCTGGGTTTTGTTTTCGATCCAGTCGTAACCTTCGTCCTCTAATTTAAGAGCGAGTTCCGGTCCGCCGGATGTGACAAATCTCCCCTTAGACATGACATGAACGTACTGAGGTTTCACGTAATTAAGCAATCTTTGGTAATGGGTTATAAGCAATACCCCATTATTTTCGTTGTGGTAGCGATTAATCCCTTCGGATACCAGTTTCAAAGCATCGATATCAAGTCCCGAATCAGTTTCATCAAGTAGAGCCATCTTGGGATTGAGCATCGACATTTGTAAAATTTCTATGCGCTTCTTTTCGCCGCCGGAGAAGCCATCATTGATGTAACGGGTAGCGAATTCTTTATCAATTAATAATTCATCCATTTTTGATAAAAATAGTTTACGGAAGTCACTCATCTTGGCTTCTTTTCCCCGATGCGCCTGTAATGCTGCCCGCATAAAGTTGGCGACTGTCACGCCGGGGATAGCGAGAGGATATTGAAAGGCTAAAAATAAGCCTGCCCGCGATCTTTCATCCGGCTTCATTTCAAGAAGATCACTGCCATCGAGTTTAGCCGATCCTTTGGTAACTTTGTAAGAGGGATGTCCCATCAAAGCATTGGAGAGGGATGATTTGCCTGACCCGTTGGGGCCCATTATAGCGTGGACTTCACCTTTTTTTACCTTAAGGGAAACGCCGCTGACAACTTCTTTTCCATCTACTTCGACATGTATATCATTGAATTCAAAAATTACGTCTGACATTAAAAAATTCCTAACGTTTAATTGGGGTTGCTGTCATGTTGTTTTATTTCTGATTTAAATAAAGAGTCTGGTGTTATTACTTTCTTGGCAAGAATGGCCTGTTCCCTGTCAAGAATATCCTGCAGGGTGGTTTTACTAAGCATATCTTCCATAAAACCGGCCAGACTATTAAAAAAGTTATGAACACTGCAGTCGTCTATATGGACACATTCTTCTTCATTGCCGCTGAAGCGATTGCAATGATCAGGATCAATCATTGGACCGCCAAGAGCCAGAATAACATCCAAAAATGTTATTTCAATGGCTGGCCGGCTGATGCAAAAACCACCCCCACGGCCGCGAACGGCATTTACCAGTTTTGCTTTTCTTAAAATCGAAAGAAGTTTGGATGCATAGGGAACCGAAAGCCCTTCACATTTGGCAATTTCCGGAATCGAAAGCTGTCCATTCAGCCCGGTTCTGGCCAGAGCCATCATGCATCTCAAACCATATTCTTCAAGCGACGAAATTCTCATTTTTTCTTCCTCTAAAGGCTACTATTTTTATCCTTTTAAGTAGCAGAGGCCTACTATAATAAAAGAATACTAAATTGTAAAGTTATTTATGTAACATATACAATTTTTTTTAAGTTCCCCAATTTATCCGATTGAATGGTAAATATTTGCGGGGTTAAATGAATAATTATTTAGAAAATGTTAAGTTGTTGTTTTGTAGTAGGTTAACTTGAAGTGATAAGTGACCCGTGTTTTACATTGTCAAAACCATATATTTTTTGACCTCCTCGGTTTGTGGCTTATTTTAAATATTATTTGATATTACTGGTCGAATTACCGTCATTAAAATAGAAAGTGGGCTCTGTTATATTGAGATTTAGAGTATCAACTTTATGACTAAATTAATTAAATATTTAATTCTATTTATGTTACTAACTATATCAATAGTAATTGCAGGTGATGAGTCTGAACAACCCAAAATCGAAGATCACTTTTTAATTAAAACTGAGTCAGATGCTATCAAAAGGGCATTGGAGTACACTGGTTTTAACGAAATTAATAACTACGATAAAAGCAAATCGATTGAGAAGATTGAGCTTATCGTTGCACAGGATTCCACGACTCCATTTATTACGAATCATATAGAGGGAAGAATTGCATGGTCGATTAGTTTTAAAAATCTCGATATCATTTCTTTTAAAAAGACATGTGAGAGCGACTCTGCCTACAAAATCAAAACTGATGTTGTTATTGACGCTGAGAATGGGGAATTATTACAGATTAATTCTTATATTAATTCTTTTGGTATTAATTCAACTCTCATTACTCCTAATGAAGGGGAAATGAACACTTTTTTTGAAAAATACTATGGGATTCCCAATGAATTGCCATTGATTACCTTACATCAGGTACTTGAGATAATCAATTACGATAGCATAGACCAAGAAATAGTTTTCTTAGCAAACTATTTCTATTATTCCAAAGGTACAAATTCAAATGAAAGTAATAAAAAACCTGTTTGGATTGTGAGAATAATAAAGTTACATAACCTTAATAATCCATCACAAATTCGTTACGTCATAGATGCGATTAATGGTGAAATAATATTTAATGTTGAAATGGAAGTAAATTAAGAAAGTTGAGCAGGTCGAAAGTCTTGACTTTCGACATAAACATTACAGGGGTACCACACAGCTCGAGGATATCCAAATAGAAATAGATGAATTAGAAATATGAGTATAAATATCAATAGTTCCCTCAGCAAGCTGAGGGGTACCCGTGTATTATACCGAACAGGACCCGACCCCTTCACCGGCCAACGGATATTCGTTGAGAAGGATATTAACCGCAAGAAGAGACAAAAAGATATCCTGACCCACAAACCTGCATATAAAAAGCCGACAACCCGCAGATCACGACAGAAATAACTTTCCTGTTGTCAGTCTAAGACTTAATCCTTTCGCCTATATTTAACAGCTAAATATCGGTAAACATCCTGCACGCCAGTACCCTCTAGTTGACTCAAAAGTCTTTCTTTGGTATATTTTTAAAAAGACTATTCAAATACCTTTAGGGAGAAAATATGCTTATTAGGATATTCCTAAAATCATTGTTTATAATAATCGTTATAAATGGAATCTCTTATTGTAACGATCAAATTAGTTACGATATTATTGATGATCAGTTGCAAAAATTAACAGACACTAAAATGTATGATGAAATTATTCGTTTACTTGATTCTGTCGGAGCCGATTACCCGGAATTCAATTTTGAAATTTCGGATTGGTATGCAAATACATATCTGGCCAATAGACAATATGAAAAAGCTTATGAGACCTGGGAAAAGGGTCATCAGAAGGGATATTTCTACTTTCTTCATCCACAAATTCCCCTATTTAAAGAGATAGCAGAAACGGAGATATTTAAAAAATTATCAGAAATAGATTTACAACTTCGTGATGAAGAGATGAAACAATCTAAATCTATTAAAGAAATACTAATCCCTCAAGGATATAATCCTCAGAAAGAGTATCCGTTACTTGTAGTATTACATGGTGGTGGAAGTTCAATTAAACAATCTAAACGTCATTGGCGATCAGATAGACTAAATAATGAAATAGTAGTCTTGTTTATTCAGTCATATCGTCACTATAATTCTAAGAAATTTGGTTGGAGAGGAGGTGATCAGAGAGCTCGGACAGATATAAAAGCTTTATTTGAAGAGACAATTTTAGAATATAATATTGATACAACTCAGGTTATTATTGGGGGAGTTTCGGCGGGGGGTGTTATGGCTATTGATGTCGCTATAAGTGATGTAATTCCGCTTGCTGGCTTTTTGGGAGTTTGCCCCGGAGACCCGCCTGATCTTAATATCGAAACAGCTACTCAAATGAAAGAGTTGAATTTAAAGGGTTATATTATTGCCGGCGAAACAGATTTTTATCGAGAGCGACAGAATAAAATCATGAAAATCTTCGATGAAGCTGGTTTCCCTTATGAATTTCACGAAATCAAGGGATTGGGGCATGGATACCCGGATAATTTTGAAAGTTGGATAGATAAGGGACTTGAATATTTACTTTCAGATTAATATTTTCTTTTATTAGATCAGATCATTATAGGAAATAACTGATTTTATATCCTTATAATTGCTTGATACTTCAATCTCCTATAATGACAAAGTTCTTGCTGCCAGGTAAATTCTAAAAAAGTTAGCCTTGACAAATACATAGTATTTTCACTCTTTACCTTCACCTGATATTTATGGTCAAATGACTAATGCGTCAGGGAAAACTAACTACGTTAGGCCCCCGTAGCTCATCTGGATAGAGCATCTGCCTTCTAAGCAGAGGGTAACAGGTTCGAGTCCTGTCGGGGGTATTTTTATTACTGAATATTATTTTCAGATTATATCCCATCCCAAATTTTCTTGACATCTAATTACTGACATAATATTTTATAAAAAAGCTGTAAGATAACTTTTATTTCTTAATTGGGGAGGGATTATCCCGTGGAAAAAACAATCATTACATTAATATTTATTATTTTACTCCCATGCTTCAGCTTTGCAGATGTTGATTACTCGATTGATGATGTAAAAGTTATTTTATATAAATCAGGTGAAATTACCCGAGGGATAATTGTCGATTCCATTCCTGGCCAAAGCATCACCGTAATGAGCGGCAGAGGCGGCTACACTTTTGTAATCGATTATATTGATATTTATACTATTACAGACGATGCAGGTTATCTTGAAGCTGCCGAAGAAAGAGAAAAATCAGAATTCGGGTCTCATAGCCGCTATGCCCACCCCTTTGTCGGTAGCCTGATGATCAGAAGAATCTCCAATGAGGATAATTTTACTTATACAACGAGTCTGTATCTTGGCTTCTCCGTTAAAAAGTTTGGCTGGCTGGGGCTTAGTTATGGCTTCCTTTTAGATGATGGTGATGGTTTTTCC
>JBDRQG010000223.1:0-14697 GCA_043826475.1 bacterium | reverse complement strand
AGGTTATAATTGTATCAAATATATAGATAGTATAAACTTATAGGGTATAACTTTTTATTAGAAAGGAGGAGTTGTGAAGAAAATTTCCAACTCTAAACAATTACCTATGCTGTTATTGATTATAATAGCAATATGGCCATTGAGCTCTGGATATGGATCCCCACCAGGAATGCCTTATCCATATAATTTTACTTTCGAAACAGTTAAACAACCAGAAAAAGCTGGTTTGGTACAAATGAAATTAACTCTTTCACAAAAAAGAGAATGGTGTAAAGAAGTTAATGTTTCTGTTTCGACTGTAAATGGATTAAAATATGAAGGAGAACTGAATTGGAGTGTTACATTAGACACATTAAATACTTATACGAAAGTTTTTGATGTTACTATAAGCGATAATGATACTTGTGGTATATTAATCACAATGTCCTGTGGGAGATTTTCACATACAACACAACGTTTCTTTGTAACAACAAGAGAAAAAGTTGAATATTTTAGGGGTGATCCGAGAGGCTGGACACCTTCAGGGAATGATATACGAACGGGACCCAGACAGGGTAACATAATTCCCGGGGAACACCCTTATATGGATAGTGTCTACGGGTACCCCATAGCTTGCTATGGGTTCAATTCATTTAATATTCAAATCAATTCAATTGGCAGAACCTATAAATGGATAATGGTTCAGCCCTACAGGACTGGCAGACGGGGACGTCCGCCAGCCACGGAATATTCCGTCAAGATTCTATCTAATTCACAATCCTCTCATCCCTTAAAGCTGTCATGGCTTTTTCTTTGCTGTCGAAATGCTCGAAGACTGTCGCAAGGCGGGTGGTAGCGAGCAGGGATTCCAGATTATCAATATTGGAAAGAGCAAGGCGTCCACCGGAATTTTTAACCGTTGTCAAAGCCAGCAAAAGCATTCCCAGTCCACGACTATTGGTCCAGTCAACCTGATTTAAATCAAGTAATACTCGGTTCTTATTCAGATTGATATACTCCATCAGCCGCCCCTGAAACATTGTCGCGTTTTCTCCTCCCATGAGCTTGCCCGAGAACTCAAAGACAGCGATATTTTCAGCCAGGTAATCCTAAAATTCATCATTCACTCCTTGTAAACCATGTTATTTACTCCCCAAGGTCCGTCATTATGCTCAGTTGTAGAATTTGACCTTTTGATATTAGTAATAGTTATTACGAAAGTTTTTGAAAGATGTTACAGGTTGATATGATTATTTTTCATTCCAGCAGACGAAGGTGTCTGCCGGGCACATGTAAGACGAGGGCGTTTGCAGGGCACATGTAAGACGAGGGCGTTTGCAGGACACAGAATTTTAAGAAGTATAGAAATAATTTTTAGATCAATCTAACATTGTTGTGAGTTTATCGATCAATTCCCAGTGGCCGTCTTTGGAAATAAGACAGGTATAACAGGCATCGCCTGTTTTAATAGTTTTGAATGATTCTTCGATTATCTTAAAATCACTATCTATTTTGAATGTTTCAAGCTCATCAAATTCATTCTCATTTTTACCGGAGCTTTCGAAGCAGTAAAAGACAGGGGTCTCTTCGGTCAATAATTTCCCGGGTAAAGCATCTTTCTGATGTATTTGTATTAGGCTGAAATGTTCAAGAGTCTCATATTCGGTGTTGTACATAGGCAGATCAAAGTCAAGGCGTTCGTTCTCAGGAAGTGAATCACGAATCGGCTCCACGACCATAATGGTAAACAGGTTATCGCATATCCGCGCCCAATCATCATAACCGATCAGGTTTTCATCAAGAATTCTGGCGGCCTGCATGACAGGTACTAAAGAGTTTAGAGATTTCAGAAAATTATTTACGAGATCATTGACCGAGGTCTGCCAGTCATTGGATGCTTTCATTTGTTATTTTTCTTTCACTCGCCAGAGAAGAAAAGCCGCTTTGTCGTAATTGGTGCCGTCGTTATTGTGCACCACAAGATGAAAATCGAGCGTGTCGGGATGAGGGAATGTTACATTGACCTGATAACCCTTTTTCTTGAAAATACGGTCAGCTACCAGCTTGCCGTTGTCTATTACCCCCCAATACATAGCATGTTTACCCCAGTTGTCCCAGACTTCCCATGAGACTGAATCAGTTTCAGGATAATGCTGAAGATAGCCGGAATCGGAATAGTCTATAAAAAATTTCGATCCTTCCATAGCGGTGCGGATGCGATGATTAGTTGAATCGTAGGTAAATGTACCTGCCCCTTCGATTTCGACTGTTCCGCCAGAAACCGGAATCTCAAAAAATCCCTGACCTTCCCAGTTGCCAATAAGATTCATCAGATCAAATTTGTCTTCGGCAGAGGCGCTTCTATTATCCCCAAATAGAATTAATGTCAAAGTTAAAAATATTATACATGTTTTTTTGTTCATTACGATCCTTTACTGTTTTTACTACTTGCAGTCCTTACACACTTCGCCGACCGAATATGTTCGTAGTAATTGTACTAAATTCATCAATTATGACATACATAACAACAACAATAATAGAATCGCCGAAAAAACCTCATAACTTATTGTAATTCAATAAAATAAACATGCATTTTGACTATTGTTTTTGTTGCTATTCGGGCTTACTTTTCCTACATTAATAGGAATTAAAATTGTGTTCTTTGACCTGAAAAGATAAGGATTCCGAGTAAAAAAATGGCATTAGAAAGACAAAAGATAGAGACTATATTTCTTGAAGAAGAGATGAAAAACTCCTACATGGATTACTCCATGTCGGTAATAACCAATCGCGCCCTTCCTGATATTCGCGACGGACTCAAGCCCTCCAACCGCCGTATTTTGGTGGCCATGAATGATCTGAATTTGATGCCGGGAAAAGCACATCGTAAATGCGCCAAAATTGCCGGCGATACCTCCGGTAACTACCACCCCCATGGCGAGCAGGTTGTTTATCCTACATTGGTACGTATGGCTCAGGATTTTAATATGCGCTATCCACTGGTTGACGGCCAGGGTAACTTCGGGTCGGTCGATGGGGACGGGGCAGCGGCGATGCGTTATACTGAAGCCCGCCTGACACCGATTGCGATGGAGATGCTCGAGGATCTCAAAAAAGAGACTGTCGATTTTATGGAAAATTACGATTCCACTCGTCAGGAACCGAGAGTACTTCCGGCTAAATTCCCCAATCTATTATGTAATGGCGTCTCCGGTATTGCTGTGGGGATGGCGACCAATATTCCCTCACATAATCTGGTTGAGATTTCGCAGGCGATTATTAGTGTAATTGAAAATCCAGAATGTACCAATGAAGATCTGATTGAGATTGTGCCAGGACCTGATTTCCCCACCGGTGGAATTATCAATGGCCGCGAGGGAATCAGGCAGGCTTACATAACCGGGAAGGGGCATATTCCGCTTCGAGCCAGAGCTGCTATTGAAAAAATGAAAAGCGGCAAAGAGGCTATCATTGTATCGGAAATTCCTTTTCAGGTTAATAAGTCGAACCTGTTGGAAAAAATTGCCGAGTTAGTACGGGATAAAAAAATCGAGGGAATCTCTGATCTTCGGGATGAATCTGATCGTGATGGTATGCGCATAGTGATCGAACTGAAGCGTGATCAGCAAGCCGATATAGTTTTGAATCAGCTTTACAGCCACACAACTATGCAGACGACTTTCTCGGTTAATATGCTGGCGCTGGATCATGGCGAACCGAAACTATTGACTCTGAAGCAGCTAATTGAATTCTTTATTGAGCACCGCCATCAAGTGGTTGTTCGCCGGACAAAGTACGATCTGAAAAAGGCGGAAGAGCGGGCTCATATTCTCGAAGGCTACCGTATTGCGCTGGATAATATTGATGCCGTTATTGAGCTGATTAAAAAATCCAAGGATACTCCCGCAGCCCATGCCGGGTTGATGAAAAAGTTCAAACTCTCCGAAATTCAGGCAACGGCCATTCTGGAAATGCGGCTGCAGCGGCTGACCGGTTTGGAACGCACAAAAATAGAAGAAGAATATCACGAACTTATAAAGAAAATCAGCGAATACAAAGCTATACTGGATTCCAAAGCCCTTCGGATGCAGATTATCAAACAGGAAATTGAAGAGATTTCCAATAAATACGGGGATGTCCGTAGGACAGAGATTCAGGAAGCGGCTGAAGAACTTACGGTTGAAGATCTCATCGCCGAAGAAGAGATGGTTATTACTATTTCGCATCTTGGCTATGTCAAACGCCTTTCGGTTTCGGCTTATCGGCGCCAGCAGCGCGGTGGGATGGGGGTGATGGGCATCAAGACCAAAGATGAAGATTTCGCCGAGCATCTTTTTATTGCATCAACCCACCAGTATATCCTTTTCTTCTCAACCAAAGGCAAGTGCTACTGGGTTAAAGTGCACCAGATTCCCATAGGTGGAAAACTGGCTAAAGGAAAGCCGATTATAAATCTGTGCCAGATGGAAAAGGATGAAAATATTACAGCCTTCTGCAAAGTCAAAGATTTTACTCCTGATCAATATGTGGTGATGGCCACTCATAACGGCATTATAAAAAAGGTACAACTTGATGCCTTCTCGCATCCGCGCGTGATTGGTGTTATCGCTATGAATGTCCCCGAAGGAGATGAATTGATTGAAGCGGCTCTTACTGACGGATCATTTGAAATCATACTGGCTACCCGCAAGGGAATGGCTATCCGTTTCCCGGAAGAAAAAGTTCGGGCGATGGGTCGCACTGCCTATGGAGTAAAAGGGATCAATCTGGCTAAGAAGGATTTTGTCATCGGAATGGTCGTGGTGAAACGCGACAGTTCACTTTTGGTTGTTACTGAAAATGGCTATGGCAAACGGACATCGATCGATGATTACCGCATTACTAATAGAGGCGGTAAAGGGGTAATCAATGTCAAAACCACTGAGCGCAATGGCGAGGTAGTGGCGATCAAAGAGGTTCTTAATGATGATGAACTTATTTTGATTACCAAACATGGCATTGCCAATCGTCAGTCTGTAAATCAGATCACTGTAATCGGCCGCAATACGCAAGGTGTGAGATTGATTACACTGAAGGATGATGATCTGGTCACCGATGTCGCACGAGTGGCGAGAGAAGATTAGTGATACGATCACTGCGATTCCTGGCGTAAGAATGCAATAGTGTTAGTTAATTACTTTGGGAATCATTTAAATATATTTTCTTGTAGGGTGGATCCGTCTTCGGATCCGCCTTTTTGTCGTTCCTGCGCAGGCAGGAATCTATTTTAAGTGTAGGGAAGGATCCCCTTATTGATCCTGCCTTTAATTATGCAATAAAACCAAAACCTGTTCTAAATCCGAAAGTCCATCCAATCGATTCATTTCTTCCTTCGAAATTCCAGAAAGTGGTATATCCGAGGAGTAATTGTAGCTCATATGTATCAGCACCTTCATCATATGCCATTGTAAAAATAGAAAATGTTAATGCTGGAGTATAATAGACTCCTTTATATCCAGTTTTCCCCCTGAATAAAATGTATTCTGTGTTATTTATAAAACCGACATATAATAGTTTTGTTATAGAAAATTCAATTTGACTGTTTGGTATTGAAAGTATTTTGAATATTGGGCTATCCATTGTTTCAACAGATATAATTCGATTTTTGCTTATAAGTCCTGAAATTATACAATTAGATAATGATATTAATCCTTTTGCACTATAATTATAATACATACCTCTATTAACAAAGGTAACACCAGTTACGTCTTGTGATATCCAAAATCGACTTTTTTGGATTTGGTGTTTGTATTTAAAACAAATTGGAAAATTATGATATTTAGGAACTGAATGTAAATATACAAAATCCATCACACCAAACTTATTTTGACCATAAGTTGATTGCCCAAAAGATGGTAGATATAAGATAACTAATAAAGATAATATTAATACTGATGATTTCATGCTGTAATAATTAAGGTGTGTTTTTCTGTATATGCAAGAATAATATTTTAATCTCTATCACGAATTTATAGGGTAGAACCATTATCCATTTATCGGTTCTGCCTTTTTAAAATTTGGCTTCGCCTGTGGAGGGTTTGAAAACAGAGCTACCTAGGAAAATGGATCCCCGATCAGGGGGAGTGTTGATAAACCCTATCTATGTTGTGTTGGGTCTTGGACGCGCCAAAGGCGTGGGTGTGACACTTAACCCCTTGTTGTACAATGGTGGCAGGTCACACGAATCCAATAAAAGGGATTCGCAAGACCTGCCACAACATGCTGATGTGACTTTTTCAACACTCCCTCAGGTCGGGGATGACACACACGCAGTGTGCCTTTTGGCGAAACCACTGGCGGATCTGAAGACAGATCCACCCTACTAACATTCCCCATTTGCTAATCATATACAATCTCTCTATATTCCCGCATGTTATTCTTGGGTGAAATGGCCGGTATCGGCACGTCGGTCTTTTGGTCGTTTACGTCGATATATTTCTCCGAAGCTGGGAAACTTATCGGATCGTTTAACGTCAATAAAATCCGTCTCGTCATGGCGGCTATTATATATACAATTATACTTACTTCTCTTCATGGCTCTCCTGTCCCTGAAAATGTAAACTACACCCAATTGTACTGGCTGGGGTTGTCGGGATTGATTGGTTTGTTTTTTGGAGATGCCTGCGGATTCAAAGCTCTGGTAATGATCGGTCCCAGACTGACAACCCTTATTTACGCCGCTACACCGGTTATAACAACTCTGATAGCCTGGATATTCCTCGGTGAGGTTTTATCTCTTTATGATTTAGCAGGTATAGCAGTCACAATTTCAGGGATTACCTGGGTGGTGGCGCATCGGAAGTTTTCGAGACAGCAGGTATTTTTAACGGATGGTGATCATCCCGATAAAGGGTCATTATTTAAAGGGATCATGTTAGGATTAGGAGCGGCCTTAGGACAGGCAGTCGGTTTGGTTCTGGCGAAAAAGGGGATGATGTTTTCCGGGAGTGAAATGAATCCGATGGATGCCTCGTTTATAAGGATAATATTTGCAATGGTTGGAATCTGGTTACTATCGGGAATGCGTAAAAATAAATTAAAAGTATCTGATATTATTAAAAATAAAAAAGCTATGCTTTACAGTTTTGGCGGGGCGTTTTTTGGTCCCTTTCTTGGAGTCTGGTCATCACTGATCGCTGTTAAATATCTTGATACCGGGGTGGCCTCGACTCTTAATTCATTAACGCCGGTCATGATTTTGCCGATTTTGGTACTTTATTATAAGCAGGAGGTACCGCTTCGAGCCTGGCTGGGGGCAATTATTGCTATTGCAGGGATTACCATCATATTTCTGGGGTGATAATGTTTCTTGATTATAGAAAGTTTTTTGATTTCCTAAATGAGCATTATAGCTCAGAAGAGAGTATTAAAGCTCGTTTGGTTGGAACTAAAAGGGACTATGACAGCGGGTATTTTGATATTGTAAGATATTTTGGTAGTGATGCGATTGATCCTCAAGATGTAAAAATAAAGTATTTACCTGATCAGTATGAATTAAAAGATCAACAGATTGCTAAATTTGCCAGAGAGATTGAGAATAAACTTCGGGAACAAGGGCGGATGTATGATGGGCCGTTTGTTACAAGAGCCATCCTTGATGGTTTTTATGAGAGGATAATTCTTCAGAAATGCAGATACGGCACTTTCGCTGGGAGTTGTTTTGCTCTTGATGAAGAAAATGATATTTTTGGAGAGTATAGAACTCTGAGAAATTACTACATTAATCAAAAATATTCCGGTCTTGAGGATCACCCTTTAGCTCTATGTCTGGGTATTTGCGGAGTTCTTATTTTCAGAGATCAAAATAAGAAGAAATGCCTCTTGATGGAGCGAAGCGGGAATCTTGCTTCCCTGGAGAATTCAATAGGGCCTTCGGCAGCCGGTTCGGTTGACTATAGTGAAAAATATAAAACTTTGGATGAGTTGATAATTGATGCTCTGGGATCTGAAATTCAGGAAGAATTAAATCTGACCAGTGAAGAATATAAAATAACCCCCTTAGCTTATGCCCGTGAGATTTTTCGAGGAGAGAAGCCGCAGATTTTTTGCATGATAGAATCTTCATTAACAATAGATGAAATATCAAAAAGACTCGATTCTATTAAAAAACCAGAAGAGTTTACAAGTTACCAGTTTGTTGATTTGAATGATATTATTTCACAGAAGATAAAACCTAATCATGAAGCTCTGATGAACTGCTTTTTGATCGAAGAGTATTTAAACATGACAAATAAAACTGGCTCCGCCTGTTAGATGGTGCGGAGTTCGAGGTTGACCCAGACGCCGCTGTAGATGATAGTCATTATCCCTTTAATATCAGCGGCCCATCCCTGTCCCAGCATGTAGATATAGCAAAGAAGTGTCAGGCCGAAGAATATTTTAACTAATCCTGAGTGGTAAAGAGATCTTAAAAAGCTGACAACCCCACTCAGAAGAAAGAGGGCAATCAGGGCTGGAGAAACCAAGGCGGCCAGCCATACCCAGAAATTTATATCACCGTTAATATTGGCAATCGTGCTGTTTACCGGGATATTGTACAGGAGATAGAGGTGGTAGCTGAAAAAAAGGACAGCCATGGCAACATATAAAAGCCCTTCCTGGAGTTTTAGGCTAAGATCTTTTAGTCCGGCCATAGCGAAAAAGAGAGCTGTTGCTATCAGTCCGGTCAGGAAGTAGTAGTTACTGTTGGCTAAAAGATAATTTATTGATTCTTCTATCATATTTTCACCTTTGCTGTTATTAATAGAAGTAAGAGTTGTGCCAATTCAGGCAAGTATTTCTTGTTTACAGCTATCTTGTTATCATTCAATTTATTACAGGGATTCTTTGGCGGTGAAATCGGAGTAATTTTGAAAAAATTTTCAATAAATATTTGCAGATAAATGCATGATTAGGAATAAAAAAACCCACTCCGTTTGGAGTGGGTTTTTTGAAGTTTTCTTATTTATTATACATCAAGTTCATCGGGGTCGGTGTGTGGTTTGGTGAGGAACTCTTTTTGTTCAGTGATTTCTTCGGGACGGCGATTTTTGAGCTTACCTTTGTATTTTTTCAACTGGCTGACAGCTTTGTCAACGGCGACTTCAATTGAATTATACAAATTATCTGAATCACCGGAGCCGGTGATTACATGGTTATAGACACTTACCTTCAACTCAGCTATACGGCGGTGCTTTTCCTGATCGAGGATTAGTTCGGCGGAGACAATGTTGTCAAAAAAACGGGTGAGCCTTTCCATTTCCTCTTCGGCTTTTTCCTTAATGTTGGGGGTGAGGTCAAAATGGCGGGCTGTTATTTTTTTCAGCATGGGAATTTCTCCTTTCCATGCATTTAAATATTAAATCAAATGTCAGTCAAAAGTTGCTAAATACCCTCATTTCTGAACATTTTATATACAATATTATACAATCCTATCTCAGCATAATATAAATTTGTTTTTGAATCGACAATTTTTTTTAGTTTGATTTCATTTATTTTCAAATTGAATACTTATATAATATACGAATGTTTAAGGAGGGAGTTAGGGTTTTTGTTCAGTAATATCATACCGAATCGCCATCCTATAGCTGCAGTTAAGGCAAGACCGGGTATTCCGGATGCTAAATGTTATACTCTTTTACGCAGACGAGCTGATTGAATCTTTAGTTCTTCCCGGTATTTGGTTACGGTCCGGCGGGCCAGCTTTATACCCTCTTCGTTCAACTGGCGATAGATCTGCTGATCGGAGAATGGTTTATCCGCCGGTTCGTTTTTGATAATATCTTCTATCCGCTGTTTTACCGACCGCTTGGACATGTCGTCGCCGTCTTCACGGGCAATACCTGAATTAAAGAAATACTTAATTTCATAAACACCCAGTGGAGTCTGAACATATTTACTGTTGGAAACGCGGCTTATGGTGGCTACATTCATATTGACCATCTGGGCTATATCTTCCATTATCAAGGGCTTAAGAAAGGCGGGACCCTTATCGAAAAAGTCCTTTTGTCTTTCGATAATTGATTCCATCACCCGGATCATGGTCGAGCGGCGCTGGTTGATGCTGTTAAGAAGCCATCGGGCCTGTTCCAGTTTCTGGCGGATATAGTCTTTGGTATCTTTGGAAGATTTATTACCCCGTTTAATCAGATTTCGATATCCGGTATTTATTCTCAGACGGGGGACATGGCGGTCATTATGAAAGACAATATATTCATCTCCGTATCTTTCAACTATCAAATCGGGGATAACCGGCATAGCAGCCGAATCAAAACGCCCCTGAACCGGTTTGGGGGAGAGTCCTTTGATGATCAGCATAGCTTGCTGGGCTTTATCAAGGGATACACCCATCAGTTTGGAAATCTGGAGCATAGATTTGCGGTCGAGTTCATGGATATGTTCTTCAACGAGGCGATAGGGGAGGCTATTTTCCAAGCCTCGATCTCTAAGCTGAATCAGTAATGATTCCTTAAGATCACGAGATCCAACTCCGATGGGATCAAAGCGCTGGATAAATTTTAAGATTTCTTCTATTTTTTCTGAATTCATTTCGAGTTCTTTAGCCATTTCAGGGACGCTGATAGAGAGGTAGCCTTCGGGGGAGATATTACCAATGATATATTCGCCGATAAGATGTTCTTCATCGGTTAGCTTCAAAAATGATAATTGTTCCAGCAGGTGTTCATAGAGATTGGTCGTGTGCGGGGCTGAACTTTCAAAAGTATCTTCTAAATTTTCTCTTTGTTCGCTTACCTTGTATCCTTCATCGTTATCAAAAAGATAATCATCCCAATCAACCGGTTCGGTTTCTTTGTCGTCCTTAACAGGTTCTTCGATTCCGATTTCTTCCGGAGATTCCTGATCAACTTCCAGTTCCTCGATCTCCTCAAGAAGAGGATTGGTAGATAATTCATGGCGGATAGTTTGTTCCAGCTTTAAGACCGGCATCTGCAGCATTTTCAGTGATTGAATAAGCTGCGGCGCCAGGTTCTGGGATAGCTTAGTATGTAAGCCGAGTTCTAATTTCATAATGCAACCTGTGTCTTACCAGTTGTTTTTTTCCTAAAAACCTCACTTCTACCAATATTATCGGACTCAGGAAGAATAGATTTAAGCCGAGAGTAAATATCGTTCATTTATTGTACAACTATGGTTTGAGGTTAGTTTAGTTGAAATTTTTCTCCCAAATAAATTTTTCTGGCTTCCGGATCATTAGCCAGATATTCAGCCGTACCGGATTTTAAAATTTTTCCATCACACATTATATAGGCTCGATTACAGATAGACAGGGTTTCTCTGACATTATGGTCGGTAATCAAAACTCCCAATCCTCTTTCTACGAGGCGGCCGATAATTTTTTGAATATCTTCAACCGCAAGCGGGTCAATTCCGGCAAAAGGTTCATCGAGGAGCATAAACTTGGGATTTGAGACCAAAGCTCTTGTGATTTCTACTCTTCTGCGTTCACCACCGGAAAGGGTAAAGGCTTTATTTTTCCTAAGATGAGTAATATCAAGCTCTTCCAATAGCTCTTCCAGTCGTGCTTTACGTTCCTTGCGTCTTAATTTTTGAAATTGAAGCACCGACCAGAGGTTTTCTTCGACGGTCATTTTCCTGAATACCGAGGCTTCCTGGGCCAGGTAGCCTATTCCCAACCGAGCTCTTCGATACATTGGAAGACGGCTGATATTGCGATCTTCTAAATAAACTTTTCCACCATCGGGTCTGATAAAGCCAATAATCATATAAAAGGTAGTTGTTTTACCTGCCCCGTTAGGTCCCAGAAGACCGACCACTTCCCCTGGGTTTACCTCTATAGAGACTCCATTTACAACGGGTCTTTTATGATAAAATTTATCCAGTTTATCTGATCTTAAGATAGTCATACTATAATATACAATATTTAGTTTATAATACAGCATAAAATTTGCTATCATTTTCATTTTCTTTAAATTTATACTTTGAAACGAGATAAAATATCATAAATTTCATAAATCTCTGGCAAATGAATAAGGTTCAGGGGTATATGATAAAAAGAATTGAATAAAACCTAAGGAACAAGCGTGAAAAAATACTTAACGATTCTGGTACTATTTCTGATAGTTGGGGGATGCTCCAAGAAATCTCCTCAAAGTGAAGCTGATCAGCTTTTTAAAGAGGCCGTGCAGTTAACTGAAGATTATAAGTTTGAAGAAGCCCGGGAAAAATTTAAGAAGTTGAGTGAGCTTGAACCAAATGAACCGGGCGGGTATTTTGGTTTGGGTCTGATTTATGAAAAGCAGTTCTTATTTTATGATGCTCTTGAAGTTTATATGACAATAAAAAATACCAGACCAACTTTTACCCCTGCTCTTGAAGGCTGCTGGAGATTGTATAATTATTTTGATTTATATGATGAAGCGTTGCAGTTAGCGGGTGCTTATAATAAAGTGCAGCCGGAACAACCGGAATCAAAGATAATGTTAGCCAGAGTGTTTATTAATGGCTCCACTCCCAAAAGAGCGGAATCTTTTCTGGATACGGCACTAATCATGGGTGGTAATGTGGATATAATAGATTTGATCAGAGCACAATATTATATCTCAGTTCATAAAGCGGATTCGGCTGAACTCTATTATCAGAGCGGCTTATCCGGTTCTGATCCTGGCCCCGAAGTTCTAATGGAGGCCGCTTATTACCTTGAAAAGAAGGGCCTGATTGATTCGGCCGTGGTTATGAGTCGAAAAGCCATGAATAAAAAAAATGATTACGGCATATGGTACGATCATTATCAATTAGCGGTAAGAAATCAATATTTCAATGAAGCAGGCCAGGTAATAAAGAAATTTAAAGAAGCTCATATTCCCGAGGAGGCTGTAACCACTCTTGAGGCATTATATAATTACGCTGCGGGAAACTTCACCCCATCACGCCACTATCTTGATAAAATGGTTAGCTATGCTCAGAAGACAGTGAGTTTTCTCATGTATGAAATTGAAATCAGGGGACATTATGGAGATGAAATAACCCTGATGCAGAATTATGATGTTATCCAGGACTTAATGAAGGGAAAAGATAGCGAACCGGAATATGCCGAATTAATGGTATATTTGTCATCCATGCTTTATACTGATGTAATGATAGATATGTCGGGGGTGACGAAAATAGAAGAAGTTTCGACAAAGTATTTCAGTAAACCGGATTATTATTTAAGAAATGCTTATCTCTATTATCGAACGGGACAACAAGACGAATTCAATTCCAAAGTTGATAATGTTTTAAATAGTCATGATAGACACCCTAACTGGTTGACTGGTCTTGGTGATATTTATAAAGATGAATCCCTTAAACGATACGAAGATGCCGAGAAACTTTACAAAGATGCCCTTGATATTGATAAATGGTACCGTCCGGCATTTGCAGGTTACGTTGATATGTTTCGCATTTCGAATAAGCCCGGCAAGGCTATTGAGTTGTTTGGAAAATATCCGCATTTCGAAGAAAATTATCCTGAGCTGGCTGTTTTGAAAGCTCTTTGCTTAATAGAGAATAATCAGACAGAAGATGGGATTAATCTTTTTCTTAATAAAATAGGATATTTAAAAGGGAATTTGGGCTGGTTCAAAAAAATTCTTAAACCATTATATCGCACAGGTAATGCCAGTGACAAAGTTCGTTTGGCAGACTGGATAAGCGACAATGAACAGGAAAACACTGAGGCCTTGACTCTAGCTTCAGATATTTATTGTGAAACAAAAAATTATGAGAAGGCAAAACAAGTAGCTGAAAAGGCATTAAGTCTTGATACTGAGAATATAACAGCTTCAACGATGAAGGCGCGGGCTATATATTATCTTGGGAATGTTGATGAAGCAATAAAACTACTAAAAGAGAATAACGAGAAAGACAAATCCCATATTGAAAATAATATGTACCTGTCATTTATAATGGCTCTGGAGGGAATTGAACCAAACAATGCGGAAAATATGGCGCGCAAGGCGGTTTTTGACTCTTATAGTGCTTTTAAACCCTGGCTTAATCTCTCAAAAGTTTACTACAATACCTCGCGATTTGATTTGGCCCGAGGTGAAGCAGCCAAATTAAGTCGTTCTCATAAAGATGATCCCGAACAGCCCGAAGCTGTTTTCCAATGGGGGATGGCCCTGTATATGGAAAGCAATGAAGAAGCAGCTGAGAAACTTCAGGAGGCAATTGATCTGGGATTAAGAGGTGAAAGTCTGACTATTGCCAAAGAGACTTTGAAAAAAATATAATATTATAAAAATATTTTATTACAGATAGCCTTGCAATTGAATTTGCAGGGCTATTATATTGTGGTTTGAAGATTCAGATAACAGGAATTCCAGATCAAAAGATGGATGATAATAATTACAGAAAAATACTTATAACCGGCGGAGCAGGATATATCGGGTCAGTTCTGACCGGACTTCTCCTAAGATCCGGTTTTAAAGTTAGGGTTATTGATAATCTTTCTTACGGAGGGGAGTCTCTATTGGGCTATTTTCCCCATCCTGATTTTGAATTTATTAAAGGTGATATTTGCATTAGTAATGATGTCAATGAAGCTCTGGATGGCATTACAGGTGTAGTACACCTGGCGGCAATTGTCGGAGATCCGGCCTGTAAAAAAAATCCTGAATTAGCGACAAAAATAAATAAAATTGCTTCGGAAATGCTATGCGAGATGTCCATTGATGCCGG
>JBDRQG010000222.1:0-8372 GCA_043826475.1 bacterium | reverse complement strand
TCCTCGACGGGTGCACCGAGTGCCCGATAGAGCGCCGGATCGCCGGCGACAAAAAAACACGGCAGCTTCGCCGCGTCCCGTTCGAGCCATGCCTTCAGCGTGATCTCGGGGCCGATGCCGGCGGGCTCGCCCATGGTCAGGGCCAGGGGCCGGACGCCGTCGGAGGTTGCAACGCGCGTCATGGCTGGCGGCACCCCTTTGGGCTTCGGCCCGTCCTCAGCGGTATACGACGACGGCGTCGCGGCGCAAATCGCGCAGGTGGCGGCGCCCCATCATCGACAATTGTTGTTCGAAGCAGGGTTTGATCAGAAGCAAGTTCCAGCTTATCCAGTGGCCATAGTGAAGTCAGCGATACGGCAGTCAGGGAGAGGAAGGCTGATGTAACCAAAACGATCAGAACCATTGTAAAAATTATAAAGAGCAAAAAACCTGTTGAGCCGAGAGATTTTTTGGCAATTTCAGCCATAGAGCAACCCCGCTCACGGATCGAGGCAAAAAGTGCTGTAAAATCATGGACAGCTCCAAAAAAAATAGCCCCAAGCACGACCCATAACCAGGCTGGACCGATGCCATATAAAATTCCGAGGGCTGGACCGACAATCGGACCGGCGCCGGCAATCGTTGAAAAATGATGAGCAAATAATACCGAGGGTCGGGTAGGGACAAAATCCTTGCCATCGTTAATTTCTTCTGCCGGGGTTGGACGCAGGGGTTGTAAGCCTATTGCCCGGGCGATATATCGACTGTAAAAGCGATAAGCGAGATAAAAGCAAATCAAAGCTGTAAGGAAATATACTAGTACATTCATAATTTACCTTCACTATAAAGATTAAACCAAAATTTTCATCTGTAAACAATAAAAATAGGATTTATTTTTTGTAGCTTTGTTAATTATATTCCCTGATGATAAAGAAACAACATTGCTGGAAAAACGTAAATAGAGATTAAAGAAGGGAATTGTGTTGTGAAAATATTTAAGAATATTTCTCCAGTGGCAATTAGTGCTATTTTAATTCTATTTATTTCTTTTTGTACAACTACAGTATTTAGTTCCACGTTTGAGTCCGAAGATCGCATTCAGATATCCAATCTGCACTGTATTACCGAGGATTTTTACGGCTTTGCTGGAGATATAACTGTCGATGGCCAGATTGATGGTGAATTAACAACCTTTTGCAACAAGATGAAATTGAATGGCGAGGTTACTGGAACAGTCTCATCATTTTGTAATGATTTTACCCATACCGGCAATGTCCATCGAAGTTTGCGTTCGTTTTCATACTCTGGGGAAGTTTCCGGCTATGTTGGGCGATCCCTTCTTATGGCTGGTTATACTGTTATTGTTAACGAAGGTGCGGTGATAGAACAGGATGCCCAGTTATTCGGATCGCATATTGTTATGGATGGGAATATCAATGGCAGTGGATCATATTTTTCAGGCGATACTATCAAAATTAGCGGAATTATAGAGGGTGATCTAAAAGTTAAAGGAAAGAAAATTTATATTTATCCCACAGCTGTTATAAATGGCAATTTGGAATATGAATCAAAAGATTCTGCTGATTTGGAAATATCCGAGGGGGCAATGATTTCCGGTGAGACAGTCTGGAAAGAGGCCGAAGATTCTGCTGATAAGGGCTCCGAAGGGGGAATGATAACAGCCATAGTTGTACCAATCTCAAAATTCTTTGCCGCTTTTTTATTCGGGGTTATTGTTATTTCATTATTTAACCGCTATGCCAAAGAATCATTTGACCAGCTTCACAAACGTTTTACGATTTCGCTGGCAACCGGTTTTCTATCTGTATTTATTTTCGTTTTCAGCATATTGATTTTCCTCTTTTCGATAATTTTTATGATTGTAGGTTTAGTAGTCATTTCGACTGATATGGCTGCTGTCGGTGCAATTACGCTAATTATGTCAATTCTGCTTCTACCCATCAGCAGCTTCCTGACAGTATGCGGGGGAATTATTTTCTATGCCGGTAAAATTGTAGTCAGCCTGTTAGCAGGATACTTTATTTTCAGGCTTATTAAACCGATTCCAGCTGAACCAAGGAAATTACATCTATTTGTTGGCTTGCTGGTTTTATCGCTGCTTTTTGCAGTCCCTTATTATATTGGCACATTGATTTATCTGTTTATTACTATAGTTGGCGGCGGAGCGATTGTTTTAAGCGTCAGGCAATGCCATAAATTGACCGGCCAAATGGCAAATCAGTTGGAAGAGAAGTCCGATCCAGGCAATTGATCAATATCCGCTGGAGTATCCTCTTTTACGCGGATCAGAAACCGGGGACATTAAACCGTTATCTTCATTGATATAAATCAACTGTAAATCGCTGTAATGGTCACGTTCCTTGATATTGTGGCCATAGCGTATAAGGGTCTGCAGGACATTTATATCAAAGGACCCTTCTTCGAGATACAGAGTATCGGGCAGCCATTGATGATGAAAACGGGGATGAGCGACAGTTTCATACGGAGATAAGCCAAAGCGGGTAAAATTAATAATAGCCTGCGCAACAACGGTAATAATCTTGGAACCACCCGGTGCACCGAGAGCCAGATAGGGCTTACCTTTTTTTAATACGAGGGTAGGCGACATTGAAGACAACATTCGTTTACCAGGTTCAATTTTGTTGGCTTCCCCTCCCACCAAACCGAAAATATTAGGAACTCCCGGTTTCACGGAAAAATCATCCATCTCATTGTTTAAAAGAAAACCGGCTCCATGGACAACCAGCTTGCTTCCGAAAGAAGCATTAATTGTATAGGTTATTGAAACCATGTTCCCCTGATTATCACAAACTGAAAAATGAGTGGTCTCCTCTGATTCAGTCGGGATAATTCCGGGGAGAGTCAATTCGGAAAGTCGGGCATGTTCCGGATCAAAGAGGCTACGTCTTTTTTCGAGATAAACACTATCCAATAATCCCGGAGGAATGGCATAGTAATCCGGATCGCCAAAAAATTCTGACCGGTCTGCAAATGCAAGACGTGACATTTCACAAAATAGGTGGATAAATTCCGGTGATTGAGAAGTATAGCGGGAAAAATCATAGGGTTCGATCAGTTTCAAAATTTGCCCCAATAAAATTCCACCAGAACTTGGCGGTGGCATGCTGTAAATCAATAAAGAATCAAAATTAAAAACTATTGGATTCCGCCAAACAACATAATAAGATTCGAGATCATTTTTAGTAATAATGCCCCCATATTTTTTCATACAGGAGTCGATCAATTCCGCCGTTTCCCCTTTATAAAAACCATCTGGACCGTTGGCCGCGATATTTTGAAGAGTTTTGG
Organism: bacterium; assembly: GCA_043826475.1. Classification (GTDB taxonomy): domain Bacteria; phylum Zixibacteria; class MSB-5A5; order GN15; family FEB-12; genus DAOWMZ01. The sequence continues at coordinate 5,063 of JBDRQG010000222.1, read as the reverse complement.
CCAGGTCTTTTTGAATGAATCGTTCACCGGCCTGAGGAGTACTTCCACCCGGGAGAAAGATATCTGAGGTTTCATCATAGATAGCGAGAGCCTTCCTGTTTTTCTCAAATGACTCGACCAATTTTTGATCGACAATAAAACCAGTATCAGCCAGCGAGGCAGCTAGGCCAGCCAGATCTACCCAGGGAATTGTCCCGTATGATTTCCATAGTTCATATAATCCTGCAATAGTTCCCGGAACGCCGCAGGCCAGAGCCCCAAGAGTAGAAAGATCATCGATTACATTTGAATCTTTATCCAGAAACATATTCTGATAAGCAGACATTGGGGCTTTTTCTCTGAAATCCAGGGCGCGGACCTCTTTTGTTTTTCCATCGCGAATAAGAGCAAATCCCCCGCCGCCAATGTTACCTGCTTCGGGATGAACAACGGCTAGTGTCAAGCCGACGGCAATAGCAGCATCAAAAGCATTACCTCCCCGGCGAAAAATATCACAGCCGATATTGGTTGCAATCGGGGCCGAAGAAGCGATAGCGCCGTTCTCGTAATATTTTGTAACATTTATTCCGGAGCATCCGAGAATCAGAGCGCCTAACAAAAACAAAAGCGTACCGGTCAATACGATACGCTTTTTATAAACATTAATGAAATTCATACTATAAAATCAGATCAGCCTTTCTGTACCAGATAGATTTTGCCATCTGGAATTTCAATATCCATAGCCAGTCCGTCGGAAAGCTCTTTAGCGGTTGTCTTAATCACGGTCGGGTTTTCTTCATCACTAAACAAATCGGTCAATTTCAACTTGGGAGATTTAAAACCGGCTACTTTGAGATCGGCTCTGATAATTATTTCCTTTTTTGGGGCTTCGAATCCATCGGATAATTCACCCGGTGGAGGGGCAACAATTGTCAACAAACCGGATTTTTCACTCGACTGAAAAGCGATATCAACCGAGGGATCGTTACAATAAAGGAAGGGGTTGATGTTTTCCCCTTCAAGGATTGACTCAATGAAGGAAAGCTTTTTATGGTTACCACCCGAAGCGATATCAAAAGAAAAGAAATAGAAACTACCTTTCAAGCGGGAACTGCAAACCCCCAGGACTTTGTTTTCCGAATTAGCGATTTTACGAATTTTGGATTGATCAGTTGTGCGCAAAGTACCATACATATGAGTCGGGAATGTTCCGTTTTTGTATTCAACTGCAGCAATGCGATAATCAAGAGTTGATTTAATGCGGAAGTGATTGGCGAGAATCTGGCAGTCTTTGAATTCTTCATCATATTTAGGCATCAAACCACACATGATAACAGTGACACCCGCTTTAACCAGTTCGACAATTGCTTCCTGATCCCGTTGTGACATAATTTCGGTCGAGGGAATAAAGAGGAGTTTATATTTTTTCATCGAATCCCAGTTTTTGTTTTCCCTGACGCCAAATCCAAGCTTGAGGCGCATCAGATCACGGCAAAAACCGGCAGTCGAATCATCGAGCAAACGATGAACATATGTGAAAACCTTGTCGCAGGCGGTCAAGTTCAGCCATGAATATAGACGATTACCGACAATAGCAATATCAGGCTGGTAATCCATATCTTCCAATCCGATCGAAGTGATAGCCTGATTGAAGCGGCGGGCAACTTCATATCCGGGAGAGACAGTGCCATCATTGTGAAGCGGAGCGCCATACCATTTGTCGCGATCGACAAACATGTAATGATTCATTCCTTTGTAGCCGGAAGTAATACCAGCTGCGAAATAGAAGCGGCGGACATTGTTGCCAATGGGGGCTACATCTTCTTCACGTTTGGGATCACCGGCGGCAGCACCAGAGACAAATGATGATGCGAAGGCAAAATCATATTCTGATTTTAAGAAACGCCCTTTGAGTGAAAGATCGAAATAGCTTCCCTGGGGAAAGGTATTAGTACCCAGGAAAGGAGCCATGTCTTCAGGAACAAGATTAAAAGCTGGGAGAAGATCTCCGGGAGCAAAATAAAGAGACCTGAAAATAAGCGGTTCCACCGTGTAGGATGTAAAAAGATCTTCGAGTGTCTGCAGATAAGTTCTCAGTATATACTCTCTGAAATAGAACCAGTCCATGACCTTTGGATAATCTTTTATATCCAGTTCTTTGAATTTTCGCGGCGGCTCCACAACATCAAAGCCGTTGTTTTTTTCTTTATACTGGGCATTTAATTTCTTGATATCTTCATATTTTTCTTCCAGAAAAACAGTATAGTATTTTTTTAGAATATCAGGATTATAATCAGCACTGCCCGGATCCAGAAGACGTCCAAATGAGGTTTCGAAATCAAGTTCGACCATAAAGACCGGACCGCGAGGATGGACATAATTTTTTGTCGTCTCAATAAAAGCCTTGAAATAGTTTCGCAGGTGAAACTGGAAATTCGGATGCAGGTAGCTTGGAAGATAACCGGCTTCAACACCGTATTCGGATTGCATTTCCTTTTCCTGTCCGGAGGCATCACGGGCGAAAACTTTCAGATCATTATAAAGAAATTTAGGGAGTCCGCCATTTTTAACCTGGCCAGCAACCCAGGGACCCGGACGAAGAATAACTTTGAAGCCAAACTCACGAGCCAGTTCCAGAAATACAACCAGATCTTTATTAGGATCGGTTAATCCTGAAAAATCAAAATATTTATTATTATCCTGATGCACATTCCAGGGAACAGCTGTGGCCAGAATCTTAAATCCGGCCTTTTTGATACGCTCAAAACATATCGACCAGTACTTTTTATCGATTCTGAAATAATGTAATTCCGCTGCAAACGGGGGGTAAGTTTCTTTGCCAATTGAGAACTTGTTTCCGATAATTCCTAACATATAAAGCCTTATATTACAATAACTTAACGTTTAGTGATCACTATACAGAAAGTTAAGATAGCTTAATAGAGTATTGAAGTCAATATAAATCGTGTAACTTGTTGTGAGACAATGTGGTTTAAGAGGGGGACGGAGGATTTTCAGTAATTAATGTCTAAATATCAAAGTTATGAATAGAATTAACTCAAATGATACGCGTAGAGGGTAGATTTCTATCACTTGCAATATATTTTCAAATGATGTAAAACAAGCATCCACTCAAAGCAATATTTGATTAAATATTGAATTTTTAATTCTATTTAAGAAGGATCATTTTACGGGTTTCAGTAAAATTACCAGCATTGATCCTGTATAAATAAATGCCTGAAGAGACTTTCCTTCCATCGAATGCTGTCCCGTCCCAGATTACGCTGTATTTACCAGCCGATAATTTATTTTCAACCAGCGTTGTAATTTCTTCACCGAGAATATTATAAATTTTTATTGATACCACTGATTTGAAGGGGATATCAAAACTAATATTTGTTTCCGGGTTAAACGGGTTGGGATAATTCTGGCTAAGTTGAAATGATTCCGGTAGGATGGGTGTTTCTATCGGCGTGACATCAGTTGGATTTCCGAATATAACTTCACCGGTCCAGACTGGAAGAATTTGGTTGTCGTTAATATCTACCAAAAGATACTCCGAACCGGAGCTGAAAGTCATGGTATCGAAAGTGATTCCATCGGTAGCCAAGCCGCCCCAGCTTGAAATGGAAAAATAATAGGTTGTCCATAAGCGTCTTCCGCCCGCATCGGCAGCCACGCCCGGTGGATTGGAATTTACCCCGGCAAATAAAAAGAGGAGGCTGTCGTTGGTGTATTGGAGAGTATCCCTTAAGTATCTAAAAGGGCCATAATCAAAAGCATCATTGATAAAGGTTTCGGATTTGGTGCTGTCCATTTGGAAGTTAATATTGTCCCAGAAAAAACCCATCGAGGCGCCGCTTATTTCCTCATCACTGTAAACGTACAATTCGGCCGCTGCAGTCATGTTGAGAGTATCGACTATTACATTAAGGGAAATAGTATCTCTGTTACCCGGGTCAATGGCATGTGTTAGCTGTGAGAAAGAAAATATCAGGCAGAATATAATAAGGCTTAAAGTGAATTTTTTATTCATCAGTCTGAACTCCGTTTGGAAGCATAACCAGTCTTTTTTCATATTATTAAACGAGTAGGACTCGCAAATGTTTAATAAACAGAAGTAACTTTCATTTTTACAACGATTTATAAACAGATTCATTATTAATAATTATAATCAAACAATTCATTATGTCAATACTAATCAGGAGCGGGTAGTGTATTGTGGATGGCAGATGCCCTCATCTGCCCCTAATAGATCACACAATGTGTGCCAGTAGACTAGGGCATCTGCCAGGCATGGGGTTTTTCAACAAGCTCAATGGCTCTGGATCTCTTTCCGGAATCAACCTCGGCTAAAAGAGGACTTGACCGGATCAAACATACCAGCCAAAATATGCGATAAGATTTTTGGTGATTGTTTTTACTTTCCATCTTATATTCCAGCATGACACAAAAGTATCCGACCTATCATTTTGGCAAAGACTTCCGAGAAAAGCTGGATAGTTTTGTTAACCAATTTATTAAAAATGGCTTTGAAGAATTTTCGGATGAGTTTACCGATATTGATGAATTTGTGTCAAGAGCATTAACCGATGATAGCAACCGCAACGATAAAAAACTCCGATCCACTCCCAAAGAAAAATATCTGCTCGAAGTCGTGGCCTTTAAAATTTACGATGAACTCAACCGCAAAGCCTTCAACAAAACCGATAGAACTTTGATTGTCCTGCCCGACTGTCTATCCCTGCATAATCCTGACTGCGAAAAGAAAGAGACTTCGTATGGTGATATCTGTATGTCATGCACCAATAGCTGTCGGGCGTTTTCTGTGATGGAATTAGCTAAGAAATACAATGCCGAGGTTACCTTTTCCAAACGCAAACTTGAACAACAGCTTGGGCATTATAAAAAAGAATTGGGGGATGTTGGTGTGATCGGGATTGCCTGCATTATGATGCTGGCTAATGGCATGCGAAAGGCAATAGATGAAGGGGTGCCGACAAGGGGAGTGTTCTTGAGTTTTACCGGATGCGAGCACTGGAACGATGAACCGTTTGCATCGGGATTTCAATTGAGCTGGCTGA
>JBDRQG010000221.1:0-8729 GCA_043826475.1 bacterium | reverse complement strand
GCTTTCGACCACTCAGCCACTCCTCCGAGATCATACAATAACAATGATAATCCCTACCAAAATCATCATATGAAAATAAATTCGACTTATGCTGTCGAGGCTCTAAAATTACTTAACTTTTCTAAAAGGTCAAGTAAATTGATAGCCTCTTTAAAGATCCTGATGGCTTATCTTATGATCAAAAAAACAGGCATCATCAGAAATAATGCCCGTTTTAAGCTACATATATCTTTGCAGCCAACTATTAATCTATTTTCAGCTGCATTCAATCTCTTTGGTTATCCGCCAGGTAGTTGTTCCATCGGTAAATGTTATTGTAGCGGTACCATTGTCATTTATAACAGCGGTTATTGTCCAGGGTCCCTCAATATCAAGCTGTTCAAGTGGTCCGGGATTATCTCCGCCACCGGTACAGCTTAGGTCGATCGTAGCCGTCAGGGAAATACTTCCATCCTGCAGACAGTCATCATATATCGGTTGAACTAAAATTTCCAGATCAGTTAAAGTCAGCCACTCCGTAAGTTCCAGATCACAGGAACTCTGACCATCGGTTACACTTAAATTAAGGGTATCCCTGGTTGTTCCACTTACGGTAATAATAGAATCACTGCCAGCTTCATCCACAGCAACATCCATACGATGGTGAGCAGCAATCTGACCTTCATTATTGTAACCGCTGACATGAGCTCTTGCTTTGGCGGCATTAAATGTCAACTCACCTACATATGATTCCAGAGGTGATGTTCCCAGTAATAATTGTACTGAGTCAGTCCCACTTACATAAGTGGTCTCATCCCAGTCTATAAATGAAGCTTCAAATGTAAAGACCCACCAGAAATCTTCAGTAAATAATACACTGCCAATAGAGTTAATTATAACCCCTTCGTCAGTTTGCAACGCCATGATAGGATTATCCTTTGAACCTGAAAGGGGAACCCCAAGATGAGTTGAAAGCAGTTCAAGCGATAAATCGATACCTTCACCAAAACCTTCAAACATTTCTTCACCGAGGGTGGAGTCAATAAATTGGAATTTGGCTGAGGATGTATCCCCCAACACAGGTCCCGTAGAATTGTCATCATCACTGCAGCCGGACATGAGACTAATCCCGGCAATACCCAAAGAGATCAAAATTCCCAAAAAAAACAACCGTTTCATTTAATTTCCTCCATAAGTAAAAGCTTCCTTATTATTATTCGACTCTTAACTAACAAAAACTTAAGATAATCTTTATTAAATTAAACAATCACTTTGACCAGACTTGAGGTCCCCCGTAAAGGCCTATATGAGATACCGTCCCATCGATATTATAAATCAGGCTGTCGCCGCCATGCAAACCGGGAGAACCTTCCTGAAGATTAAAATCACCTTCTCCGATAAACATAGGATCAACACTAAGATTGCCATTTAGTCCGGTTTGATCCCATATATTTTCATACTCGCCGTCTTTATTGCCAAAAACAATGTTATGCCTGAACTCCCATTTAGCCCAATCACCGTTGTTTCTTACACCAACACAGGCACATACCCAATAATCCCGCCAGCCATTTTCGACAATTATGTTATTAACAATCCGCCCTCTACTATCCGTTGACCACGGAGCAACCCCGCAATTCCCGTTATGGTAAACGACATTATTGGTCATATCCATATATGATTGTCCCGTTGCCACCATTCCCCAACCGAGATTTTCGTGGATTAGATTATTTCTAGCTATAACCCATGAAGATCCAAAAGCACCGATCCCTTTCCAGTAACCGGTGATTTCATTATTATAAGCAACACAGGCAGCATCCCAGGTCACGCCAATCCCAGCGCCACGGCCGTTACTTATTTTGTTGTTGGCAATATGCGCAATCGCACCGCGATACAGGGCAATGCCGTCCCAACCGTTGTTGTCAATATTACAATTGAGAATTTCAATATCAGCCCCTTCCCGGCCGATAATACCTCCGATACCTACTACGACCGAATCCAACTGGTGGTCATTATCCCTGATATCCACATCTACAATTTTAACCTTGGAATTACGGATAACTATTCCGGCATCAGTAGCCATTTCATCGAGATCTCTAATACCCCCGGTAATAGTCAGATTCCTGATTTCAATATCCGGGCAGTTTTCTATATAAAAGCCATAACCGGCTTTGGTTACCAACACCGTTCCGGTTCGGCTTAGACCGATTATAACCAGAGATTTATTCCTGACCACAAAACCATAACTTGCCTTAATGACCGTATCAGGCTGTTGACAATTGCCGCATAGTAGATCATTAAAGGGTGTTAAAACCGTACGATATGTCATTTTATCCAATAATAGAGTATCGCCACTGGCGGCATAGTTAATGATCGATTGTAGATTGTTACCCTGTTCGAGGTTGTAGGTTTTTGAATAAACCGTGGAAAAGACCAGTAAAACCGGGGTTATTATTAATATGGTTCTTATTAACTTCATATCTATTAAAAGTATTGTTTCCCTTCAATTGCAATATAAAATAGAGTCTATTCAAAAGAAACAGCTTATATAATCTTTTTTAAAAATTACAAAAAAAGACTTAATTTCCCGGAACAATTACCCTTAAATAGCTGTTTTGTTACCCAACGGTAATTAAAAGCGAGGTTGTATGTTAACGCCAGCACAAGAAGATTATATCGAAGCGATATACCGATTAGAAGTATCAAGCAAAAACGATAAAATAAGAATAACTGATATCGCCGAACAATTGGGAACCAAGCTCCCGACTGTTACCAGGACAGTCCAGAAGCTGACATCATTAGGGCTTTTAAACCATAGCTCCAGAAGGGAAGTGGTACTAACTGATGAAGGACGCCTGTTGGGAAAAGAGATCCTGCATCGACACAAAGATCTTATCACTTTTTTTGTGGAAATCCTTGGTATTTCGAAAGATAATGCCCGTGCCGATGCCTGCCAGGTGGAGCATGGCGTTTCAAGTGAGACAGCCCAGCGGATTCATGAATTTCTGGAGTATTATTTTTCACTCGAGGAAAAAGAAAGAATGTTAATTCAGAGGTTTAAAACATCAATTTATGTTGGAAAAGATGATTTTAGCCAACTACCGGAAAACAAAACTGATGGCTGGAGAATGTAAATAAGTTTTTTCTATTAGCTGGTTCTGTTTTTCTTTTCAATGCATTAAAATTGAGTTAGTATTTCTAAATGCAAAAGAATAAAGCAGCAATACTCCTCTCTCGACAATCGATGAGACCGTCAGGTAATACGCCTTGGATAAAAAATACATACAAAGCCTTAAAATGGATCAAGGCAAATAATTATACACTGATTTCATCGGTGGGAATGCAGACCTGGGAAATGATAACAGCGATTGCTTCTGATCTAAATATTACACAGGAAATTCAAATCCCCTGTAAAGACAATCTCGATTTTAACAATTATACGAAGTATGCAATTGAACAATTTGAAATAGATAAAAATATTACAAAGTTATTACCGATATTACCGGAGCAAAACAAGAGCCATCTTCATCTCAGAGATGAGATAGTCCTTGGCAATGCTGATTTTTTAGTTCCGGTATCAATTCGATCTGATGGTTTCATGAAGTCTTATATACAAACGAATAAAAATAATCAAAATATTATTGAGAAATTCCAAACGGATTATCAATCACGTATTGAAACAATGAAATATTCAATTGGAAAGGACAATATAAATCCGTCATTTAAGAGCATTGGCAACACCTGTTTAACTCACTGGACCCGCTCGACAAATTATAACTGGCCAGATGAAACTAAAATTTCCTATTGGAGAAGCATTGTCTCTTCTAATAATTATCCAAGAAGAGCCTTCCAAGCATTAAAACATATTTTATCTGTCAGAAATATAATTTCATCAGAACGGCACATGCCAAAGGGAGTTAATGCCGTATCATTTACAAGCCTCCCCCCTATTGAAGCAATATCTCTTATGAAATGGCGGGCTCGTTATCGAGAGATGTCATTTGAACCTTACGGGATAGCAATAGAGAAAGATTGGGGGATTAAAAACGGAATCACTGAAGTTCAATACTTTGATCCTTCTCTAAAACAGAAACCGACTCCTGAAGAGAAATGGCATAGCCAGTCAATTGGGAAAAAGACCGATTGGCAGCAAGAACATGAGTATCGTTATAAAAACGATTTTAACTTAGACATCGTACCAAAAAATAAATTGATAGCGATCTGTTATAAACCAGATGAAATCAAAGAAATTGAGTCAGACTTTGGTATCCGGGCAATCTCGATATTATCCTATTGATAATCTTTACAATGTGGAGGGGCTGCTCCTCCCTGCCATAACCATCGCACCATATAAACAACATCGGCTACATTAACACTCATATCTGTCGAAGCATTCACATTGGCTTCATCCCAGCAGAGTGGTTCCGGTCCGCCTCTCCAAAGGAAATTAACAAGATAAACAATATCGGCAACGGTTATTCCTTCGGTTTTCATATCTCCCAGCAGATTCCCTCTAATCCCCTCGCAGCAATTGGCGATAACGGAATCATAAACAGCCGAAGCGGCATCGGCGCCGTTGACCATGTCAGCATAAGTTGATCCGCCAATAATAGCAAAGGCTACAGTATCTGATACACCTGATGGAATCAACATTGGACCGGCAGTCAATAACTGAAATATACCATTCTGACCAGTTGTATAAGTGTTGGCAGTTCCAAATCCATTGGTCAATGCGGTTGCTTTTTCGCTTTCTGTTAATCCATCCCCATATGAAACAATGCTTTCATCGGCTGTGTAAGCAGAGGTAACATCGCCTTCGAGTACTTTAGTGCCATTGTAATTGGAAATTGTTGAACCATTGTTGTAAGCAGTCCATAGAACGCTGTCACTACTGTTCCAACCCCCAGCATTGAGGGCATAGGAGATAACATCCCAGTCACAGTATAAGCCGATTCGCACCAGACTCAGGGGATATGCATTATTATTGGAGATGATATAACGCATTATTACAAAATTATCATAACCTGCATCTTCATAAGAGAAGCTCTGCTGGACAATACTGACTCCGATTGGATGCTCAGCTCTGACATCACTGAATATCGAATATGTCTCCTGAGGAGATTTATATCCCGGTTCTAAAAGCTGAAGGTTTCCCCCCGGCTTAACTCTAAAATCGCCATCAGGTTCGACAGCAGCGCACCGCACACCATCAGAAACATAACCCGAACTGGCAATAATCATCAGCCCACTTTCATAGAGATAATTATTGCTGCCATCAACTTTAAATCCGACTCCGCCAGCTTGAAAAAATGAACCTACCCCCATACCATAGGTTCCAAAATTAGAGACTGAAAATTGCACACGATTATTGTTGTGGGTGGCAATCATACGGGATGTTTTTGGTTCGACCACAAAATATAATTTCGAAGCCTTACTGTATCCTGTACCGGTAATCTGAAAGTCAAGCGACAAGACCGTTCCCTCGGTAATAGTATCCGAAACGATAACTTTTATTGAATCCGAAGAACGAAGCGTATCCCCTTCGTTGAGAGTCCCGAATGAAGCAATCCCATCAAGAATCGTTAATGAAGGATTTGATCCGGTAATAGTTGCCGTAACATTGGTAACTGTACTTCCAAGATTTTGCAGTATAATCTTGCCAGCGACAATATCACCCGGAGAAATCGGGAGATGATCAAAGGCATATAACCGAACATTGGGAGTTGTGTTAGAAGCAGATAAAGCATTAAGGGCGGCCATGCAGTCAATCGCACCCCATCCATAAGTATTATCAGGCAGAGTATGAGTGCCATCAACAGCCGAGTTTAAAATTGCCGTTTTTATTTCATCAACCGTTGCATTCGGATTTTTCTGGCGAAGCATTGCCACTAACCCGGAAACATGCGGAGCGGCCATTGAAGTACCGGTTTGCGAGGCATATGTTCCTCCCGGAACAGAGGATCTGATTGTATAACCCGGGGCAACAACATTCGGCTTGATAGCTCCGTTACAATCTGAGGGTCCACGGGATGAAGAGCCATAAATTGTCAGAGGAAAAGTTTTATAACAATTACCGACAGCAAAACAATCAATAGAATCGAGTGCTCTGTTGGCGGGATTACGGATAGCATCAGCTTGAAGACCTTCGTTCCCGGCGGCAAATATATTTACGATACCGAGAGCTTCGAGGTTATCAATCAGGGTGTAAAAAACGTCCTGGCATCCAATCCCCTGTACTCCCCAGCTATGATTGATTACATCGGGGAGATCATCTATGGAGTTGGGATCGCCATCAGGATCAGCCGCCCATTCAAAGGCATCGATAATCGAGGCACCATTGACATCAATCACCCCGGCCGCTATCCATTTGGCATCCAATGCAACACCGATTGTGTCACCGGTGGCATCAGCATGTCCAACCATAATACCGGTAGTATGTGTTCCATGAGTCGGTGATGTTCCCGATGGTACATGGGGAAAAGGTTGTTGATCACGGGGATCAAACCAGGCTGCGGCTGAATCACCGTCATGCCCTTTCCAATTGTTGAACAAGGCCGGATGCAAACCATCAACGCCGGAATCAAATGAACAGACAACTCTGCCAGCGCCGGTATAACCGGCCGCCCAGGCGTCATCAGCATTGATAAAAGTAAGATTAGTTTCCACTCCAAGGGCATCAGGTGCAATTTGCGCTGATTTTTCAGGTGTTATCAAAGTTATTATTGGAACGGCATGGATAATTTCTACATCATTGCGCGAAGCTAATTCCGAAAGTTTAGACACTTTCAAATCAACTTCAATAATATTGGCAATCCAGTGCGGCTTATACAACAATACATCATTATCATTTTTAAGGTCTTCTAATTTCCCAATCAGAGCCTGCTGGCTATTTTGATGATTGGTCTTGAAACTTTCCACCGCAATTTCATAACGTCCTTTGCGGGTTGAGGAAAGTGAATTCTGGGTGGATTTTAGTGATTTAGTATTTACGGCATCAGGCAGCTTGATCCAGATTGATATAACATCATCACTATTTTTTGCAGATATTTGATTCTGAAGTTCAGGCGATAGTTCTCCGGCGTAAGTTATACTGCATATAAAAATGACAAATAAAGCATATTTTATATATTTCATTTAATTCTCCATATAATATCAAAAAATTAACAAGTAACTAAATATACTTTAAAAACGGACATAACACAAAAATAGTTTATAAAATAAAGTAGTTATTTTATAATTCAATATAAGTAACTACGTTACCTAAAATAAATATGAGGCTTGTTTTTCACAAGCTATTAAGAGATATTAGCCACTAAAAGAAACCATATTGTTTTGGACATAAGGACAGATTCATGAATAATAATCTTGATAAAGAGATGATGCAGGGAATTTTAGAGGATTTTGCCAAAAATTGGCTGGCTCATGACGGCCTCTGGTTTCAGGCGGTAGAAAAACATTACGGTATTGATAAGGCCATCGAACTTGACACCGAAGCCTGGGAGAAATTTACCGTTATTGAAGCCAAACGAATAATGAAACGCCACAACATTCCCGAAAATAGCGGCTTGGAGGGATTAAAAAAAGCATTGGGTTTCCGGTTGTATGCTTTTCTGAATGTCCAGGAAATCCGCAGTGAGACTGAGAGCTCATTTGAGTTCGTAATGGTTGACTGCCGGGTGCAGTCGGCGCGTAAAAGAAAAGGGATGGCGTTATTTCCATGCAAGTCGGTTGGGATTGTCGAATATACAGGTTTTGCCAAAACAATCGATCCGAGAATTAAGACTGAGTGTCTCCAGTGCCCCCCGGATGCTGAAGCGGGTAAAGAATTTTATTGCGGCTGGAGATTTTCTATCTGATCATTCCTCGGAATCATTTTCATCCGGATCATAATCTTTGTCAACTTTGGGAGTAACTCTAACGCTCTCTTCGGTGATGATAAATTTTTCCAGCATCTTCATTTGCTCCGGTTCAAGCCTCTTCTTTTTATAAATCTCTTTCATCAGAGCACGGGCATCAAGAGCAAAAAAATCATCTAAACCAAATTCTTTAACCAGATAAGATAAACTGGCAAAATCATCGGGGCTTTTGGTTTTTGTGACAAATTTTTCTTCGGCCTTATGGCTTACCTGAACCGATCCCCCTTTCCCTTCGAATTTTGACTGATCGAGGTCCCTGGCAAGTATATCGAGGTCATCTTTAAGAGCATCTATTTCGGCTTTGAGAGTTTTAGACTGAATATATTTATCGATCAATTCAGTTGCCTTTTCAAAAGCGAGTCTCTGTTTATCAACACTGCCACTTGTTGTCTCATCCTCAAAAAATATCTTATGCCTTTTGGCCGGACATAACTGAAAATAATCACAGTAATTACAGAGAGGGCTTTCTTTGGCGGGGAAATTATCAAATTTTATAGCGTCCTGAATAGCAAATATTTCCTGTTTGATATCTTCAGTAAGAATATCCAATCTATCTGGCGTAATAATGTCACGAACTTCTTCCCCAAACCGGAGAAAATACTGAGCCACTTCGATATTCTCAAGCATCGGATAATTTTTCATCACGCCCAGTTGATAGAGACCCATCTGGTAAAAGAAATCCATATCGCCGCTGCGGGGGATCGATTTCCCTGTTTTAAAATCAGATATTTCCATTACCCCGTTCTCTGTCTTCCAGAGGCGGTCTATTTTTGCGATAAAATTAAAATTTGTTCCGGGGAGATCAAAGTGGAGAGTAATTTCGGTTCCGTATTGGGT
>JBDRQG010000220.1:0-2833 GCA_043826475.1 bacterium | reverse complement strand
CGCTTCGGCTGGATGCAAAAAGAAAGAGGCAATTCCGGTGGAGTTAAATGTAGCGGCTATCTTTTTGCCGATCAGCCCTGATTTTCCCATTCCGGATACTATTACGCGCCCCTTGCAGTTTTTTATCAGCTCAACGGCTTTATTAAACTGTTCATCGAGCCGAAGACCCATCGCTGCGATGGCCTCTGATTCTATGCGGAATACATTGGCGGCATGTTTTTTGTGATCGGTCATAATAGGAGATCCTTTGGATCTTTTTTTATAGCTTCAAAATAACATTCAATTATTTCCCTGACGGCTCCGTGTCCCCCTTTAGCAATGGTGACATAATCAACCTCTTCGATCAATTCAGGGGCGGAATCGGCCACAGCAATTGAGAGTCCCGCTTTTTTTGCGAGACTTATATCCAGTATTTCATTTCCCACAAAAGCAGTATCTTCAAAGGAAATATTCAATTTCTCTAACAAAGGAGTAATCTGAGAGACCTTGTCTCTCATCTCCTGCAAAACATGCTTGACGCCGAGGTCTTTCATACGCGTATCGGTCGCAGCGGAATATCTCCCTGAAACAATGACAATTTCCAAACCAGCTCTCATGGCTAATACGATATACAAGCCATCGGAGATGTTAAACTTTTTCATCTCGAAGCCCTCGGGACCAAAAAAGATGCTGTCATCGGTAAGCACCCCATCAACATCCAGCGCCAAGAGCCGTAGGCTCTTTAATTTAATTAAAAATTCATCTTTGGTTAGTTTGGGCATTTTATATCAATTGCTTTCTTTTATCTGTATTACAGCTTCAAGCAGTTCATCCATTTTGTCAAGAGGGAGCATGGCGCCGGCATCGGAGAGGGCTTTACTCGGTTCAGGATGCGTCTCAACAAAAAGGCCATTGATCCCTATGGCCATCGCTGCTTTGGCCATCGGGATAACATATTCGGGCTGTCCGGTCGATTTGTCACCAGCTCCACTTGGTTTCTGCAGGGAATGCGTGGCATCAAAAACAGTCAGGCCATACTGCTTCATTATTAATAGCGATCTGAAATCGACCACGAGATTATTGTACCCGAATGTCGTTCCCCGTTCAGTGAGCATCAGTTTTTTGGTGTTGGCTTTAGCCGCAACATGTTTCATATCTTCGGGAGCCATAAACTGCCCCTTTTTGATATTGAGCCATTTTCCTGTTGATGATGCTTTGACAATCAGATCAGTTTGACGGCAGAGGAAGGCGGGAATTTGAAGCACATCGGCCACTTCGGCCACAGCATCGACTTCGCCGGTTTCGTGGATATCGGTTAAGACAGGTATATCAAAATCAGATCTAATCTTCTGCAGAATTTTCAAGCCTTCATCAAAACCGGGACCGGTAAAGGAGTTGATCGAGGTCCGGTTGGCTTTTTTAATGGATGCTTTGAAAATATAGGGGATGCTGTATTTTTCCGCCAGAAAAGAGACATGCTCGGCAACCTGAGAGCAAAGCTCCTGTGATTCAATCACGCATGGCCCGGCAATCAGGAAAAACTCGCCCTGGGATATTTTGTTCAGTGTATCATTAATCATAGCCGGAATATAAATTATTGGCGGGAAAAGGAAAGAGATAAATTATGGGGGGACGTTAAGTTGTTGCAGTCTTTCTAAATTGACAAAACATTGATTTATCAGTATATTTTAGCCACGTAGAGTTCTAATATATACTGCTATTGTAGGAGGAGTAATATGTTGAAGAAATTGTTCATGTTTTTAATTTTTTTTATTGTTGCCTGTAATCAATTAATATGGGGGCAATCTGCAATCCAATTAGATCATGTTGATGGAACTAATTCCTCTGGTCAAATCGTTTCAGAGACACCAATAAAGTTTTATTTCCGACTCATCAATCAAACAGGTTACAATATTGGAGGATTTACAAATGGATTCAAGGTCTACTCCCCGGATGGAGCAACATGGCAACCTATAATAGGTGATACTACATCAATAGGGTGGTTAACTAATTATATGGATGGAGGCATTTTAATATATGGATTTAGTGTAAATGGAAGTGATGCCGATACAATAGGATTTGGTGGATTTAAAATATTTAAACCAGGTATTCCAAATGGCTTTAATGATATCGTCTGGTGGATAAACACTCAACTTGATGATTCACAAGTAGGAAAAACACTCTGTTTAGATTCTACTTTTTACCCGCCAGGTGGTGCATGGGTATGGAGTACTACAGGGGGAACATTTCAACCTCAATGGAATGGACCTCATTGTTATGATATTGTTCAATCAAATCAAGTAGTATCAGTTATACCGGTTCAAAACTTACTAAATATAATATCTAGTATAAACATAAAGGCAATATTTGAAAATGATATCAACCCCTCCACCCTCAACTCTTCCACCTTCATCGTCCATGGCAGTCAATCGGGATTGCATTCGGGAGCTATCTCCTACGATGATATCACCTACACCGCCACCTTTGATCCGGATGTTGATTTCTTCCCCGGGGAAGTGGTAACTGTTACTCTGACTGATGGCATTGAATCAACAGAGGGTGTTTCACTTAGCCCCTATTCATGGCAGTTTACGATAGAAGCTGTTCAGGGGTCTTTAACTTTCGATATTAGAGATGATTATGACGCCGGTGATAGTACCCATTATATATCAACAGGAGACTATGATAATGACGGAGATTTAGATCTTGTAGTAGCAAATCTATATGATGATCATTTATCATTATATACAAACAATGGATTAGGCAAGTTTACAATTGATCAGAATATTCCAACTGATACCGGTCAATGGTGCGCTCTTTTAGATGATATTGATAATGATGGGGATTTAGATAT
>JBDRQG010000219.1:0-7631 GCA_043826475.1 bacterium | reverse complement strand
TATTGCCGCTCAGTTTCCGAAGTATGAACTGATTCATAATCACCTGAATGATGGTAAGTTTCGCTACAAATATCCGTTGATTCAATTTAAAACGCTCAATCGAATTCCCACGATTATCGGAATCAGTGATGGTATTGATATTCTCAAAGAGGTGTTTCTGGATGTGGAGCACATCGATATTGCCGGAAGAAGACAGAAGGTCTGGGAAAAAACCATTTTGATCCGGGAGGATACACTGGGACAAACCGATGACTTTATCCAGTATCGCTTTACTAATTCCTGGATGGCGTTGAAAGAAGAGAATTATGCAACCTATAATACCCTGGACCCGGCGGACCAGCAACAGTTCCTGCGACATCTGCTCCGGGAAAATCTAAAAACACTCTCCAAGGGGGCTGGCTACTGGATACCTGACATCGAAAAAGTAAAAGTTGAAGGCTTTTTCAAACGCCTGGAACGGAATTTTAAAAACAACCGGATGATCTGCTTTACCGGGGAATTCATGGTGAACTTCCACATCCCCGATAATCTCGGCATCGGCAAGCAGGTGGCCCGGGGCTTCGGTACGGTGGAGCGGGTGAAATAGGACATGATAATTCCAAAGGAATCCCTATGGGACATGATTGACAGGATTGTATTTATAACAGACATTGAGGCAACACCCCAATTTACCGGGGTGGCCGGAGGAACTCAATTCGATACAATGCCAACCGTTTCAACGGTTTACAATAAATATCCCAAGCAAGGAGGATAAGATGATCAACGCAATCACGGAAATTGGGAAATAGATTGTTATGAGCATTAAAATTCTACCTCGATATGTAAAACAGATCAATAATATACGTCCATTCCAAAAAGACACTATAGAAAAAATTATTGGACAAAATAGTCCGTCTCTCTTGTTTGTTGAAGCACCGGTCGGTGCCGGGAAAAGTCATATAATCAGACGTTTTATTGAACAATCCGAGATAGAATCCAGACCGTTGATACTATGTTATCCAACAAAAATATTGATGGAATCTCAGATTGCCTCTATAGCGAATGATCTTGAAAAAGTTACGATTTGGCCCAATGATGATTTCTTGAGCGGTAATATTAACATTTTCATGTATACTTCCGATACAATTATCGAATACTTGAGCCGAAATAACAAAGAATCTAATCTTGATCGGACAAAACTGATTCAAAATATCCTGAATCAACTTACTTTGGCTAAGGGGCGAGAAGTAATTGTGACTTCCCCGGATGTTTTATTCGGAATAATGGTTGCTCATTGGTACCGCCAAAGTACCAGAATACAATCATATTTAAAAGGTGCTATTGTCGTATTCGATGAATTTCACGTTTATGCTTCCTTAGAGAATTTCACGGAATTAATTAAGGGATTGCAGAATACAATTGCCAGAAATATTGTCTGTCTTTCAGCTACTCCTGTGAAATCAAGTTCATTTAGTGAATTTGTCAATGAAATAGACTACGATGAAATATCATTCCAAAAATCAATAGGTAATGAACAAGATGTAAAGTTTAACTATCCTCTTGATTTTACAGTTCATAGTTATAGATATACAGATATTGGCCAAACCATAGATGAAATAGTGCCTTTGCTGGAAAAATTACCGAAGCCCTGTGCTGTGATATTTGATTCTATTTTCAGACTTAAACATATTTACCTTCAACTGCCAAAATCAATAAAGGAAAAATTCAACCTGATTGAATGGCACGGTATGAAAAAGGATAAAAATACGAAATTGACTGATAAGGATATTGTTTTAGGAACTTCATCGATTGAAGTTGGAATCGACATGAAATTCCAAAGCCTGATTTTTGAAGGCAGATACTGGACAAGTGCGATTCAACGATTGGGTAGAGTAGGAAGATTTTCGGGCGGAACTGTTCATTTTCTGACTAAAATTGATTTTAATCCATATTTGAAGTCCAAAACAACATGGGACAGAACAGAGTTTGAAATAGAAATACTAAGAGAAGCACTGAAGGATCCTGATGAAGCCGTTTCGACCGGACTAACATTTCGTGGAGACAATTATAATTTTTTACTTCATGATGTAGATAGCAATGAATGGTATTCCTATAACGAATCCCTGTTTTCAATGTATGAGGTTCACAATCTAATCGATGATTGGAAAACAATGGATTCTACTCTAAAAAAACGGCTTCTGTCGGATTTAGGATTTCCTTCAAGAAATATTGATAAAATCCTTCTCAGGGATAGAGTATTTCCTTATTGGGGAATCATCGAAGGTCATTTAAAAAATGATTATTCAAAAATCTACCCTAAGTACGATCATGATGAAAATATCCTTGAGATCAGATTTAAGGACCATGACATCTATTATGAATTTTTTGGAGATGAGATATGAACAAAAAAACTCTGAAATTGTTGCTGGAGCCACAGTTCGGGAAGTTGGGGAAATCATCGGGAGAGCAACTCTGGGCTCATCATTACACAACGTGGAATATTGCTCATGATCTGCTTTCTTTTCTCGATGGTGTTCCGGATAAAATCAAAAAAAATATCGAAATCGCTTCTCTTATCCATGACATCGGAAAGATGTCAGATGAACACCAGCTATTCTACAAAGGTGAATCGAAGAAAAAACCGATTCATCGTGCATCAAAAGAGAAAATTAGTGAGTACCTACAGCCGTTGATTGAATCAGGTATACTTGATTGTGACGATGAAGATATAAATCAGAGTTACGAAATCGCCTATATCCATCATTCTGTTTCGGAAGCCGATATTCAAAATGCGGTAACATCAAGATTCGGCGTTTATGCAGAGATATTACGCCGGGCGGATTGGTTGGCATCTGCTGAATCGGTTGATAGCACAACGATCAATGAGATTCGTGAAAAATATAAACCATTTTTTGATCTGACCTATTTCCGGATTGCCCGGTTCGCCTCCCCGACAACATCTTTGCTCCAAAAAAATGCGGTCGAATGTTATAATAAAAGAGGATGGCAAGTCTTATCTCAATATTCAAACGGTATCATTTTTATTGGGCCAAAGAACTCCGAAATACCCGTAAAATCGGAGATATTGAACGATTTTTATCAATTATTTCTCGGAGAAATGCTCTCATTACAGAGTCCGAATATTTATGGAACAAGAGGTAATTTCTTTGTAGGTCTTGCTCCCAAATATCCTCACTCGTTTCTGGAAACCCATAAGCAAAGATTTATTGAAGCACTATCGGACATTGAAGTCCGCCATCTGTATTTTCTGAAGATTGTTGCAGAAATCCTGTCATTAGAAAAAAATTTCCAAAATATGGATACTGATCTTCCTTATTTAAGTATTGTCAATCGGGCACGGAGCAACGCCCATGTAAACAAAGCAATAAAATTATATAACGAAATATCCGGCGAACACATTGAGAATATTAAGGACGTTTTCAAAAATATATTTAATAATGTGTCGATCGATAAATTCCTTCCTGGAAATATTTATAAAGATTTCTCTGTGAAAATAATCAAAGATTACACCGCCAATGAGTTGTTTGAATTAATAGATGGAGTTGCTAGGGGACTCGAAAAGTATGATGAGACAGATGAGATTCAAAAAGAATTCATAAGTATGAACTTCAATCTTGAAGAAGAAACTGACTTTCGAAAACATGCAATAAAAATCTTTGATAAATATAAAGAATATAAAGTAAAGAATAATCCCTCTAAGGGTATATGTGAAAGATGCGGTTGCTATATATCAATCCCCCAGCATGAAAGAATTTTTTTCACAAAAGGGCGTTTTTCACAAATTAGTTCGTCAAAAAGAGATGTTCCGGCGACATGTCAGTTTTGTGCTTTTGATAATATGGTACTAAAAAGGGCAAAGATGGACACGCCTATCACCGTTGTAGTTGAATCTAAGACCCGACCAATTATTGAGAATAAATTTCTAGAACAGGTTATCAACCGATTTTACAATGGATTGCATTATCCCTATCAGTTTACCGATCTGATGGGATTAGATGAAACAACAATGATTCCATTTGTCAATAGAATCCGAATTCCTTGTGCTAAAAAAGAGCATTACGCAGATACCGATTTCCATCTACTCCAGGAGAACGAATTCGGATTTCAGATGTCTCTTCCGTTGACGAAGGCAAATTTTAAACCGAATGTTAAAAACCGAAAAGCCCAACTTCGTCCCTTATATCACTTTCTAAATCTATTAGGTTATCGGGTGCATATAGGAGAAACCGATCAACGAGGGCTTTTTGGTGAATTTACTATATCAACATTGGAAAAATATTACAATTCAATGGCCGTGATAATATTAAGTAACGCGATAAAAAGTGAACAGGCATACCTGAAAGCGGAGCGTTTGTTGGAAAGGATTCCGTCGGTTGCCATTGCGACAATCGGTGCCGAAGATGTTCCGTTATCAAAAGAACTGATTATTTACTTTTTCCAGTTGATTTATAAAAGCAACCAAATAATCCATTATAACCAAAAGGAGGAATTTCGTATGCGAACCTTACTTGAAGATGCCGCATTTTTTGCAGAAAACATTCCCAAATTCTGCTGGACATCGGATGATTGGAGTAAATGGCATAAAAACCATTCCAAACATGCTGCGACGAAACCGATTGCCGCTTCAATGAATGAACTGTTGCAGGGACGGAGTGTTGAAGAAAGTTACGCCAAGTTTTTATCTTTTATACGTCAGAATATCGCTAAAGATAAAACCTGCGTGGATAAAGGAAAAAATGTTCCAACAACAGATGAATCGGAATTGAAACAATTTCTGGATGTACTTAAAAAGAAGATTGAGACGTATGAATCGATCCGAAATGCTAATATCAGCGATTTTATTCGGATCAAAAATGCTATGATGTCGGCAATCTTCACTTACAAACGTTATCCAAGCTTAATTGAAGGAGAAAGTCATGAATAGTTTTGCTTTTTTAGAAGATCCCAGTATTCTTTCACAGGGAAATTATTTCCAAATTGTTACTCGAATCAAACTTCTCGATGAAACAATTATTCGCAGTAATGACGCTGAAGAAGTATTGACATTCCATTACAAAACTCTGGGGAATCGTTTTATCATTCCCTGGAGAAAGGTCAAGGGTAAACTCAGACGGCTTGTTCAAGAGCAGCAACGCGGACTTGGCGTCCACCCCGAATGCCACCTTAAAGATGATCTGTGTATGAAATGCCCAACATGTTTCATGTTTGGCGGGACGGGTGAAACCAGTAACGTCAATGTAAAATACAATATTCTCTCACGAATCCTTGGTGAAACTTTCATTTCAGAAACCGAAGTCGGGGATGTCACATCATTAACTGAAAATGCTGTTGATGAAGAAACATTAACGACAGGACAAGCTTTGATGAGTATTATCACAGTTCCCAAGGAAACAAATTTTCTGGGAGTGATAACATTAAAAGATCCGACGAAAGAAATGGCTCAGATTATTTTGGACAATTTGAATCGTTTGACCCGCATCGGTGCTCGCAGTGTGGAGTGGGGACGTTGTACCACTGAAATCATTGGAATCCGAACCGGAGACAGGGAAACATTGACGGCTTATGATTTAGTTGGGAAAAAAGTGACTGATATTCCCGATCTGAAAAATGTATCTGATTTTGAATTACCGGAAACGAAAGATGCTTTACCAAAATTGAAAAAGCAGGTAGAGGAAAAATTAAGCCAATTGCAAAAATGAGGCGAATACATTATGAAAATCTATCGGTACACTATCAAACTAAAGGATTTTCTATTCTATTCCCGGGAAGGGCTTAGCGGCGCCATTCCACCATCTTACCTTCATGCTACTGCAATTAACGGTGCAATAGCTTCTGTTTTAAATTCTAACCCGCAAAAACAACCGTACATTACAATTGATTCTACGGTGACAAAGCGTAATAATCCGATCTATGAAAATTCGATTCTCTCAAGCGTTTTCTATTTTACACCTGCAAAACCGGTTGGAGATATTAAACTGGTACCGGAATATGTTAAAGGCGAGCAGGATGGATATGCGGTTTACGGATATGGCGGTACAGTAAAAACAGTTAAAGATTCTATAGAAAATCCTAACGGTAATACTGAGTTTGAATTCAAACAGGGTGGGTATGAGATATTGAAATATTCAAAACTGTTTTTCATAACGCCTGATACTGAATTTACCGGATTTTGTTGGTGTCAGGATGATATTCAATTGCCGGTATTGATACGTTTAGGATCTTTTCGTTCACCTGCAAAGGTTTCATATTCAGAACTCAGATTCAGGAAAATTACCGATAATGAGATTGCATCACATCCCGTTGATCCGCTGGTGAGTACCGTGAAACGCGGAGTTGCCGTAACAATATTCCCCTACCCGGTAATTGATGACGCCCTTTGTGAGGTATTATGGAAAGTCTCAGACTATTCGGGTAAGCAATATCTTATTGCTCCAGTCGATGGTAATGAGAATATCTTTGAAATAATTAAAGGTGAACGAATACGATCAAACCAGGAATCTGTGATACTATGAATCGGCTGGAAGCGATCCACCGATGACGGCGGTTGCTATGTCTTCTAACAAACCGCTTCAGCGGTTGCCGGAAGTTGCGAGGGTGTCTGATCACCCGATTCCGTCAGGGAGCCGGGCAAGTAAAATCGGGTGCTGTCCCAATTGTATATCGAATGAAATTGAGTCAACACCTGGCAGCTGCCGGGTGATTGGCTGCGTCACTGATCGTCATACAGGAACTGCTTCAGCAGTTTACGAGAGAAATCTACTATTGAAGTTGGGGGAAATGAAAAACCATGCAGGGCATTCCTTCCCCCATGTTAAAAATCCTTTCCTCGACTTTGGGGAGACAATCCCCTACCTGGGGCGGACTTTCCCCCACCTGGGGGAAACCTTCCCCCACATTGAAAATTCATTCCCCCACTTGGGGGAGACCTTCCCCCACATAGAAAATTCAATCCCCAAGCTTGGGGAACCTTTCCCCCATGTGGAAAATCCTTTCCCCAATGTCTGTCGGATAAGCAACCGAATCGTTTGGGAAAAGGGTCACGTCAAATCACTAACCTCCAAAACGTAGAAAGGAGAAAACCATGGCAAAGACATCCTTTGCGGAGATCATCAACAGCAGCCGGGTCATGCTCACCGGCCTGCAGGCCAACACTGAAGCTGTTGGCAAGCGTGGTATTGATGCAGAGTTTATCACAAACCTGCAAAATGCCATCAACGCCAGTGATATGCTCAACAGCGAGCAGGAAACACTAAAAGCCAGTTTGAAAGCCAAAACAGCTGAACTGGATACCAAGATTGCCGGCTTGAAAAACCTGATGAGCGAAGCCAAAAAGGTGGTCAAACTGGCCATCGATAAAGTCCGCTGGCTGGAGTTTGGCATTAGCGACAAGCATTAGGAATCGCAATTTCCAATGAAATACGGAGATAAGCATTGATATACATCCATCACACAAAGGTATTTTCCATCAAATCAAGGATTGAAGGTATGATATCGTAGAGGTTGATATCAACGGAGGTGCAATAATGGCCGATTCTTTTTCTCAACTTTATATTCAGATTGTTTTTTCGGTTGCACGCCGCGAGAAACGCATCCGATCCGAATATCAGGAAGAGATAAATAAATACATCACC
>JBDRQG010000218.1:0-2098 GCA_043826475.1 bacterium | reverse complement strand
AAATGATGGAAATGGCATTTGTAAATGTTGAAATCATCTCTGTTCAACCATATAAGGACCATCACCCCGCAAATAGTGTTGATGAAAGAATACTTTATCATGTACAAATAATTGCTGAGGGTGAAGGTGGGATGTCAGGTTCGATCCCAAATGGTGTTTTACAAAATTTGTTTATAACAGTAATAAATGAGAATAATGAATGGAAAATATACTCCTTTGCCACACTACCAACACGGCAATAACAAAATCAATTTTGGAGCAAATCATGCTCAAGACAAATCGTTTGTATCTGCTATTAGCAATAATCATAATGTCATTGATCTTTGGGGGTTGGGCGGTGCAAGCCAAAACAAATCGCATAGAAACAGAAGAGGAGCAGATAAAAGAGATTATTGAGATTTATTTCGATATGCGTTATCTATCTCATCACACTCTCTCTTTAGAAGACTTTGGTTCATTAACCGATCCGTCTTCTCAAGGAAATGATTTTAGTAATTCAGAAATGGAGAAGCTGGAAATCGAACTTTATCACGCGAAAGTGAATCATCTTAGATACTTGGAATACGATTTTTTCTTGGAATTTACAGACATATCAATAAATATGCAAACCCGCACAGCTGCTATATCTGTTATTGAAGGCCATGATGTGGTTTTTGAAAGTTCGAAAGGAATATATGATGATGAACCAATTGTTTCTTCAATGAGGAATCTTGAACATGTGATTGTTTTGCGAAAAGAAAATGATACCTGGATGATCGTTGATGATGATTACGAAGATTATCTATGGCATTTACTGAATTCCACAAAGCAAACTAAGGAAGAGATGCTTGATTCAATGGATTATAGCTCGCAGTTATCCAGCGCTACTACAGATGAATTGCAAACTGTTAGCGAGCCGCTGAATATTCAACAAGCGAATTTTGTATACCCCTATGATCGTGACGGAGCTATAGCATATGCTCATTATTGGGCGTTAAAACCCCAACCATATAATTATCCTCCTCCTTATGATGATTTTACGGATATGGGAGGCGATTGCACGAATTTTACTTCTCAGGCTATCCGTGAGGGAGGTGGAGCTTTTATGTATGTTTCTGACGAACCCCCGGGTGTGGGCAACAAAGGCTGGTATTATCATAGCATGCATGATCGAGGAAAAGCCTGGCCGTATGTTGACGAGTTCTACAAATTTACCGTTACAGAACGAAATTCTTATGATGCGGGACCAGAGGGAAGTTTAGTAAGCCTAAGCTATGTGGATTACGGAGATATAATTCAATATAATTGGGAAAATGATGCAGTATGGGATCATGGCGTCATTGTTGTTGGGTATACAGTAGACCACTCCGGAAATATGATTCCCTTGGTTGACGGACATACTCCTGATGTGAAAAGATATGATTATCGTTCCTTTGATTATCACGATGTTCGGTTCATACATATTGAAAGGCTGAAGGCTCCACATGGTACCTATCTGCCACTAATACTTAATAACGAAGCCCCAACAGGTGATCCATTGTATAGCGATCCTTATCCGGCCCCATTGGAGTATAGAAATACTCAGCCATTGGAACCATATCCAGCGCCATAATACAAATAAAATCATCCAACTTAAGATGGAGCAAACTATATTCTAATAACCCAGGTTGCACATGACTCGGCTTTGCCGAGAGCAAAGCGGCGCGTTTTTGAGCAATTTAGTTTGAGCAAAGCGAGCTGTCGGACGCAAAACGCCGAGCAGGTGAATAAACCGATATACATACGCCAGAGCCTACTCAAAACGAAGCACGAGTTTATTTGCGCCGCGCAGAAGATCTCTACCAATGGTTGACGAAGCTGTTGTAAACACTGTAAGAAAATATCTCCGGACACTCGATGCTCAAGGCATTCCCGCACCTTTTGGGGTTGTCTATGGCTCTCAAGCACGCGGCACAACGCATGAGTGGAGCGATATAGATTTATTGGTTGTTTCTCCAATGTTCGACAAACAACGCAAGAGAGAAGATTGGGTAAATATCTAGCTTATCGCCGCCCGCACCGACAGCCGCATCGAGCCAATCCCGGTCGGCGAGCGGCAGTACCAGGAAGACGATAGCAG
>JBDRQG010000217.1:0-8495 GCA_043826475.1 bacterium | reverse complement strand
GGCTAAGTTACGTAATGTCAACGACTCAGAAGGAAATTCACTCCTGGATGGAAATCTGATACTCACCAAAGGCTTAGAGGGTTGTTTAAGCCTTTATCCTGAACAGGAATGGAATGATATTCAGAGCAAACTCTCTACTCTCAGTTTTACCCAGAAAAATTTTAGATATTTTAGCCGTCGTTTTTATTCAACGGCGGCCGCTGTGACGCCTGACCGAAGCGGAAGGATTTTGATTCCTGCTCACCTTATCAAGGAGGCGGCTTTAAAGAAAAATCTGACTGTTATCGGGGTCAATCGATCAATAGAGATTTGGCACCCGGAAAGATTCGAATATTATATCGAGCAATTTCACGGGAGCTATGAGGAAGTAGCCGAAAGATTGTTTACCGCCGACAATGATCGGCAGGAGTAAGGGAATGCACCTGCCGGTTATGGCCGGTGAAGTTGTTGAGCTGCTTATAACAGATCCCTGTGGGGCCTACCTTGATCTTACTGTCGGAACCGGGGGACATCTTGAAGCTTTGGCTCATAGTTTAGCTGCTGAAGCTCGTCTTTACGGAATTGATAAAGACAAACAGGCCCTATCTCTAGCCGAGAAAAAGCTTAAGTCCTGCAGGCAGAGAACAGAGCTGGTATGCGGATCGTATGACGAGGCTGTCACGGTAATGAAAAAAAATCCGGATGTTTTTTTTGATGGGATGCTCATGGATTTGGGTTTGTCATCATTACAGTTAGATGAAACGGAGAGAGGTTTTTCTTTTCGGAGCGATGGACCGCTGGATATGAGATTCGATCCTCAACTGGGAGGGCGAACTGCTGCCGACCTGCTCCGAACAGCAACCGCCAGGGAACTGACCGAAATTATAAAAACCTATGGAGAGCAGAGGCAGGCTGCCAAAATTGCCAATGCGATTGTCAGGGAAAGACAAGAGAAAATGATCCTCACGACCTTGCAGTTAAAAGATATCATTATCGGGGTTATTCCTCCTCCTTTTCAGAATAAAGCTTGTGCCCGGGTTTTTCAGGCGCTCAGAATTGTTGTCAACGATGAACTCTCCACTCTCCAGCGAGCTTTGCCGGAATTATTAAATATGCTCAAAGTAAATGGAAGGTTGGCGGTTATTACCTATCACTCCCTCGAGGATCGAATTGTAAAACGCTTTTTCCAGATAGAGGTTAAAGGTTGTACCTGTCCGCCAGATATGCCAATATGTGTCTGCGGCAACAAGCCGCGTCTGAAATTGATCAACCGCAAGCCAATCTTACCGCAGGATTCTGAAATCGAAAAAAACCCAAGGGCTCGATCAGCCAAACTTCGGGTTGCGGAGAGAATTGCCTTATGATAGGAGCCATCCGTAAATTCAGTGAAACGGTTGCGATGCAGTCATCGATTTTCAATCGGATCAGATCCAACAAATATTTCCCCTTTGCCATACTTGGTCTGTTTATTCTAAGCGCTGCCTGTATTCATATTTGGCAGAGAGTTCAGGTTCTTGACCTGTTGCATCAGGTTTCATTACTGAATTCTGAAAACAAAGAGCTGATTAATGACCTCAGAAAGGTCAATTCCGATATTGCAACGCTCTCCAAAGTTTCTCGCATCGAACAATATGCAGCTGATTCGTTAGGTCTAAAAAAAGTAGAGGCTGAGAAGCTTTTCACATTGGTACGTCCCCGTGAAGAACAACCGGAGCTTGATAATATTGCCATGGTGGTGACGGCTATTGAGAGGGTGGCAGCATATCTTCCCACGGTTTCAGAAACCCAGGCGACAGCCGGAGAATTGAAGCAGGTTATCAAAGATTCTCTTTCCAGAGGGGGGGAGAATTGATGAAACGAACCAGGATGGAAAAGATCCGCCTCAGTATTCTTTGTGCTTTTATCTGTTTGTTCTTTTCTGTCGTTATTGCTCGCTTAATTCATCTGCAGATTTTTCTCCAGCCCAAATACAGCAATATCGTGGATAACCAAACCAGCGGAACGGTTGATATTCCAGCCACCCGGGGAATCATTTATGATCGCCTGGGGCAGGTAGTAGCCAGTAATGTTACAAGATCTTCGCTTTATGCTTATGCATTAACCGATCAGGAATTAAACAATGTTGTCAAGTATCTTGAGAAAACATTCAAGCTGAAACCTGGGACAGCAAAATCAAAGTATGGCTTAAAAGTAAAGAGATTTCGCTGGATCAAAAGGCGAATGGAGGATGAACTCTCGGCTTATGTTGAGAATTCCGCCCCTCAAGGTTTATATCTGCGAGAGGAAACCCTGCGGGAATATCCCTATGGAACAATAGGCAAACAAATTTTAGGCTTTACTGATATCGACAACCATGGCCAGTCGGGAATCGAAATGTCCTATGATTCACTTCTGGCGGGGAAGTCCGGCAAGGCTGATATCCGCCGTGATGGCAAACGCAATCTTTACCGGGTGAAAGAATCGGCGATGCTGAAACCGGTGCTGGGTAAATCCCTGGTTCTAACGATAGATTGGCGGCTTCAGGAAATTTTGGAAAACGAATTAAAATCCGGCATTGAAGAATTTAATGCCAAAGGGGGAATGGGAGCATTCATTGACTGCAATACAGGTGAAATTCTGGCTATGGCGCATTACGATCCCAACGAGGAAAACCGGGACAAACCTCTTAAGCTGCAAGTTGTAACTGATCAATTTGAACCAGGTTCGATTTTTAAAGTCTTTACCGCCGGAGGTCTTCTCGATGCTAACTTAGTTGACTTCGATGACACTACTTATTGTGAAATGGGAAAATGGAAAGTCGGACGGAGAATTCTGCATGATGATAAGGAGCACGGTTGGCTAAATTTCCGTCAAATAATTGAACTCTCCAGCAATATCGGAGTTGGTAAGTATGCTCTGGAATTAGGTGGAGATAAGCTTTACCAGACGGCCTGCGATTTTGGTTTTGGCAAAAGACTGAATATTGGTCTAGGCGGAGAAACAAGAGGGAGTGTCTATTGTCCGGATAAATGGTCCGATTATACAATCGCAGCTCTGGCTATGGGGCACTCGGTGGCTGTAAATACACTGCAGATGACAACCGCTTTTGGTGCTATTGCCAATGGTGGGGAATTGTTGAAACCATCACTGGTTTTATGCGGGGTAAATGAAAAGGGGCAGATTACCGATCGCTGTCAGCGCGAAGTTATCAATAGAGTTATAAAAGAGGAATCCTCGGATTCACTCCGCAGTTTTCTAAGAGGGGTTGTTGAGAGAGGAACAGCTACCAAGGTAAATTCCCCTGCTATATCCATTGCCGGTAAGACGGGAACAGCTGAGATTCCTAAAGAAGATGGCCGGGGATATTACAAACATAAATTCAACGCCAGCTTTGCCGGATTTTTCCCTGCCGAAGAACCTAAAATTGCCGGGGTAATTGTTCTTAAGGATCCCAAACCTGTCACTTATGGTGGTTATACTTCCGGGCCAATTTTCCGCCGTATTGCCGAAAGCTATCTGGTCCTTAACCCTGATGTTTTTAAAGTTGATAGCCAGATGATGATGGTCATGGATGATGAGAAAGAACCGACAGTAGAAGTCCCTGATTTTGTCGGGAGATCAATTGGTCAGGTTGAAGCCAGAGCCAACGAGAATGAAATTGTTATTTTCAAAAATGCCGACTCCGGTATGGTCGTCTGGCAGTACCCTCCGGCTGATCGTTTGATTTTTAAAAATGATATGGTTCTGGTTGCTGTCAAAGTTAATGATGAGGCTAAGCAAAAAATGCCCGACCTGCGCGGTCTGTCTGTCCGGCAAGCAACAGCTTTTTTGTCTTATACTGGTATAAAGAGTAGAATTAAAGGGAGCGGACGGGTTATCAAACAATCGATTTTGCCCGGGGAAACCGTAAACAATAACACCGAATGCTGGCTTGAATGCAAGTCAGGTTAAGGGAGGCTGCTATTAAACTCAGTGAGTTAATAGAAGGTTTGGATGTTATAGAAGTCAATGGAAAGACTGATATTGAAATCGAAAACATCGAATATGATTCCCGTCTGACCAAAAAGAACTCTCTCTTTTTTGCTGTTACCGGTTTCAAACAGGATGGCTACAAATTTGTCCAGCAGGCTGTGTCCAACGGAACAATAGCGGTTGTTGGGGAAAAAGAAAAATGCGAGGGAGTTTGTACATATATACGAGTTCCGGATATACGTTTGGCTATGGCACACATGGCGGTTGTATTTTATGGTTATCCCGGAAAGAAAATGAAGCTTTGCGGGGTAACCGGTACTAACGGTAAAACAACGGTATGCCATCTTTTGAGAAATATTCTGGAACAACAGAATAAAAAAACCGGTTTACTCTGTTCGACAATTTATGATACCGGTAAAGAGGCTTTTACCGCAGAAAGAACTACGCCCGAGGCAATCGATCTGCAGCGTCTTCTTTTCCTGATGAAAAAAAATTACTGCGTCAATGCTGTGATTGAAGTCTCCTCCCATGCTCTCGCTCTTAAACGGGTTGAATTTCTTAAATTCAGAGTCGTGGTCTTTACCAATATAACGCGTGATCATCTTGATTTCCATGAAACGATGGAAAATTATCTCGACACCAAAGCCCTTCTTTTAAAAAAGATGAACGGACCTATGAGTTATGCGGTAATCAATCTTGATATTCCTGAATTCAGAAAATTCTTTGGTGATTTTTCATCATCATATTTAAGCTACTCGCTGGAAGACAGCAATGCCGATGTTTATTGCGCCAACTATGAAATAAAACCGACCAGTACGGTTTTTGATCTGGTAACGCCGATGGGAACCCAAACCGTAATGCTTCCGCTGCCGGGCAGGTTCAATTTGATTAATGCTGTAGCTGCAGCTACCGCCGGGCTGGCGTATGGAATTGATTTTGATAATGTGATCGCCGGATTGGAAACCGCCCGTCCGGTTCCCGGAAGATTTATGCCGGTCGATGTAGGACAACCGTTTGGAGTTTATATCGATTTTGCCCACACCCCCGATGCCTTGGAAAGACTTTGCCAGTCGGCTCGTGAAATGACTAAAGGAAAAGTGATGCTACTGTTCGGATGCGGTGGTGATCGGGATAAAGGGAAAAGACCCATAATGGGCGAAGTGGCAACTAAGAATGCCGACTATGTCGTGGTTACTTCGGATAATCCGCGGAGCGAGTCTCCTGATGACATTATTAAAGATATCAAGCCGGGTCTCAAGAAAAAGAATTATAAAATCATCCCGGACCGAAGAGAAGCTATAGCTCATATCATCAATGAAGCAACTACCGGTGATGTGGTATTATTAGCCGGCAAGGGGATAGAAAATTATCAGGAAATAAATGGAAAGCGTCTCCCATTTAATGATTCAGCACAGGCGCGGGAAGCACTGGTTGAACGAGGTTTTGCACCTGCAAATGCAGTTGAGGAGAATTGATTACTTTGCGCTATGATAGACTGGCCGCCATTACCGGCGGAACACTTTATAACACCGAAGCTATAACCAAAGTCTTCACCGGTGTTGGCATTGATAGCCGCACGATTGGAAAAGGCCAGTTGTTTGTTGCTATCAAAGGGGAACGCACCGATGGGCATAAATATATCAAATCAGCCTTGAAAAACGGAGCCAGCGGTCTTCTTGTAGAATACGATTATCCATCGCTTGATATGTTGCCGGGAAATATTCCGGTTGTATCGGTTATGGACAGCCATAAAGCAATGATGCTTCTCGCTAAAGAATATCGCAATACTATTGACGCCCGCTTTATCGGTATTACCGGCTCCAACGGGAAAACAACGACCAAAGAAATTCTCTATTCTCTTCTAAATGCTCTTGAAACAGGAGTGTACAAATCACCGGGCAATCTGAATAATCTTTTTGGCGTTCCTCTGGCGATGTTTGGCATTCCCTCAGGATGCAACCTTGCCATATTTGAAATGGGAATTTCAACTAAACAGGAAATGCCTAAACTGGCCGAGATGGTCAGGCCAGACGTTGCTGTTCTTACTAATATTGGTCCGTCGCATCTAGCTTATCTTAGTTCGGTAGAGGAAGTCGCGCAGGCAAAGCTTGAAATTATCAAACACTCCGGAAAAGATATCCCGGTAGTTATCAATGCTGATGATAAAATATTATTTAATGAAGCACAAAAAGCATGTTCGCATATTGTAACTTTTGGATTTAATACTGAAGCTGATTTCCATCCTGACAAATTTGATATTGATGAAAATGGATTTTCCCATGTTGTGATTGAAAATAATAATTTCAAATTAAAGTTACCCGGGAAACATCAGGTCTATAATCTCTTGGCCGGATATGCTGTCTGCCGTTCTTTAGGATATGGATTCGAGAATGTCGATACGGAGGCAATTGAATTTGATACGGCACCGATGCGGGGTCAAAAAATCGAATTCGGAGAAATAACATTTATTTCTGACTGCTACAATGCCAATCCAGCCTCAGTCAAAGTTGGTCTGGATGCATTCTTCTCCATACCAACCAATAAACAACGAATTGTAATTTTAGGTGACATGCTTGAACTTGGGTCTGAAGCTGCAATGTATCACAAAGAGATCGGACATTTACTTTCGCAATATGAATTCGACAGAGCAATTTTAGTCGGTAAGCTATCTAATAATTATAGAGTTGGTGGGGTAGAGAGTGGCTTGCCATCTGATAAGTTTATTCATTTTGATACTGCAGTAAATGCCGCCAAAGAAATTAAATCAATTCTAAAGTCCGGTCAGTTAGTTTATCTCAAAGGATCGCGCGGAATAGGCCTGGAAGTTATTCTTAAAGCCTTTCAACCAGGAGGAGAAATGTAATGCTTTATCATCTTTTATATCCTCTGGCTGATAAAATTTCAGGATTGAATTTGTTCCGGTATATTACTTTCAGAACTGCGGGGGCAACAGTCACTGCGATATTTATATGTTTGATACTGGGACCGTTTTTCATTCGCATTTTGAAAAATAAGCAGATAAAAGAAAAAATCCGAGCTGAAGGCCCCCAATCACATCTCAAAAAAGAGGGCACGCCTACAATGGGCGGCTTGATAATAATTGCCGGGATTGTCGTACCGACTCTATTATGGGCTGACCTGAGTAATTTTTATGTCTTGATGGCTTTGCTGGTTACTATGTGGATGGGTTTGATAGGCTATCTCGATGATTATCTCAAAGCGATCAAGGGGGAGCCAAAGGGGATGGTAGCCCGGAAAAAATTGGTAGGACAAATAAGTCTGGGACTGATATTCGGCGTCTTCCTGACATATTTTGCACCATCGAATGTCTTTGACGGAACCACCGGAATTCCATTTTTCAAAAATTATATTCTAGTACTCGGGCCGATGTATATACCGTTTATAATTCTGGTCATTACCGGATCATCGAATGCGGTTAATCTCAGTGACGGCGCTGATGGTCTGGCTATTGGATTAAGCGGTTTATGTTTTCTTACTTTCGGCGGGATTGCCTATGTTACCGGGCGTCTCGATTTTTCAAATTATCTCCAGATTGAATATCTTCCCGGTACAGGTGAACTAAGTATTTTCTGTGGAGCGGCTATCGGTTCGGCATTGGGCTTCCTCTGGTTTAACAGTCATCCGGCTGAAGTTTTTATGGGTGATACTGGATCACTTGCTTTAGGTGGTGCTTTAGGCGCCATTGCCATCATGTTAAAAAAAGAATTACTGCTGGTGATTGTCGGCGGGGTCTTCGTAATTGAAGTCCTCTCGGTAATTATTCAGGTCCTTTCATATAGATATCGAGGGGGTAAAAGAGTTTTCAAAATGGCTCCAATACATCATCACTTTGAACTACTGGGCTGGCCGGAATCAAAAGTGGTGGTGCGGTTCTGGATTATCGGAGCACTTTTTGCCCTGGCAACCCTGGCAACATTAAAGGTAAGATGACAACACAAGAACGAATAAAAGAGAGACGGATTGGCATTGTGGGCATGGCCCGCTCAGGATTAGCGGCGGCATTGCTTGCTAAAAAAATGGGGGGAGTGCCCTTTGTGTCTGACAACGGAAGAGCCGAACTGCTAAAAAGCCAGACAGAACAACTAAACAAGGCCAGCATTCCATTTGAAACCGATGGCCATACTGATAAGTTATTGGAATGCGATTATATTATTATATCTCCCGGTATCCCTCTTCAAAGTGATATTGTAAAAAGAATAAATGAAGCAGGCTTGCCAATTTTCTCGGAGATAGAATTTGCTTCCTGGGTCTGCAAAGGGCGGATAGTGGCGATCACCGGCTCAAATGGCAAAACCACAACCACAACCCTGATAGGTGAAATTTTCAAGGCGGCTGGTTTTGATACTTATGTCTGCGGCAATATAGGACTCCCTTTTGCTGAAGTTGTCACCGAGATTCCTTATGATGGTATAGCTGTTGTTGAAGTTTCCAATTTCCAACTGGAAACGATTTCCGATTTCAAACCGCATATCGCTATGATTCTCAATCTGTCTCCTGATCATCTGGATCGTCACGGGACTTTCGAAGCATACAAAGAAGCCAAG
>JBDRQG010000216.1:0-4544 GCA_043826475.1 bacterium | reverse complement strand
GATTTAAGAATAGAATTTAAATATGATAAAATATTTCAGCCAATTAGTTTAATTTTTAAAACTAAACTTATAATAACCACTATTGAAATAACAATGGGGACAACTACTACTGAACAAGAAACATTTATTGAATATAGTCTTGATCTAAACGAAATATTAATTAGAGATGAACTCAAGGATTACACCACGGGGTATTTTGGAGGAGAAGATACATGCGGTTTCGCTTATATCGATAATTACTATACAAGTGTAATTGATGATCCCTGGAATAGTTATACAAGTAAAAGTACAAAAGTCGTAATAAATAATTGTGGTATAGAACTTGCCAGACGAGTAACGTCTAATGGTGGTTCATCATATATATACAGTGGAAATTTTATCCAAAGTACGCTAAATGATGAAGTAATTTATGCTGGGAATACCGAAGATCTATTAGGTTTAAGAGAAGGGATAAATGCACATTGGGCATGTTATAGTATTGATAATGATATTGTATCTGAAGAATGGTATATTTCACCACCTTGGAAATTTGTACCTTATTTTTATCATTATGATAAAAACGCCATAGTTGGGATTGTAAATGGTTTGTCGGTTCATTTACTCGGTTGCGAGACAGGAACATATATCGATTCTATTCCACTTGATCACATTATGTATGATAAAACATTTCTTATCTATCCCAGGATGCATATGCCAAAATTATTTGGTCAATTGAAGGATACGATTTATATCTATAATCTTGATATTCCAACAGGTATTTATACTGAAGATGATATTATACCAATGAATTATCAATTATTCCAAAACTACCCAAACCCTTTTAACTTATCCACTAAAATTGAGTATACATTACCAAAGAAAAGTCATGTGAAATTAAAAATTTTTAATATTCTTGGACAGGAAATTGCCACACTTCTAGATGCCGAACAATCTTCCAGGTTACAATCGGTAATCTGGAACGGAAGGGATAAAAACGGTAGAGAAGTGTCATCTGGAGTTTATTTATATCAAATTGTAACAGATGAATTTTCTAATAGTAAGAAAATGTTATTAATTAAATAGGCTCATCATTTTAAATAATATCCATCCCTTCCGCGTCTATAATTGTAAAATTGACAAATATATCCCGGATTGATATATTCCACATATAAGGTAATATAATTTAAGCCTTTATCGATGAGGTGAAATCATGTCTGTAAAATCCATATCAATGTGTCTGATAATAATTATGGCTTTCTTAATCGCTGGTTGTGATGATGACCGATCTGGTAATCGCAGCGGTGTGCCGGAGCCGGTGCCGGGAGTCGCAACTGATATTACTTTGACGGTTTATCCGATAGGTATTCTACAACCTCCTGTTGAAATGTCTATGGATGAAGAGGGTGAGATCACAATAGATTTGGGATATTCTCCACCAGCTTGGTCTTATAATGTTTATGCTAGGGCAGAAAATTACTACACCGAATTATTTGATTGTAATAGTTCAACCCCGGTACTGGTTGATCTGGATTCCGTTGCTGGGCCTCTTAGAACCATGACCGGTACTATCTTTGCCGTTCAGGGATCATGGTCTGACTGCTATTTTGCCAATAAAACTATGACCTTAAATGGTACTTATAATATCACCAAAACGGTCACTACCGATGATCAGTGAAGATATGCAATAGGGGCAATGCCGTTAGGAGATTATACTTTGGAATTTGATTCTTATGGATTCCCGATTGTCTTAAATCTGACCAATACTATTGCCATGGACTATCAGGATCTCTCATTTTTGGAACCGTGTCAGGTTGATGCACCAAACATCTATCTCTACCCCGAAACCGAAAGTAATGTTTCTGTGACATTAGATTTTCCCAATGGAGGGTATGTAAACAAATCCGAACCTATATATAACGATGGCTGGAATGTGAATGTAACACCAGAGGGATTGATTGACGGGGAATATGATTATCTTTTTTACAAAGCTATTTTACCAACTCAGCCTAATACAAATGAGGGTTGGTTGTTGACCAGAGCTAATCTTGAAGCAGAATTCAGGACGATCCTTGCTGAGCATGGATTTGTTGGTCGGGAGATTGATGATTTTGTGGAGTACTGGGTGCCACTATTAAATGACGCCCCCTATTATGGTGTATATCCACAGGATGTCGAATCCTTTGTTGAACTAAATATATCCCCTCAACCAGAAAACACACTACGTGTGTTTTTACTGGTTTTACCTTATGAGCAGCCAATAACAATCCCTGTCCCGCGTGAACATGATAATTTTATCCGTGATGGTTTTACAGTGGTAGAGTGGGGGGTATTTGCACCGCTTTTAGATCGGGAGCATTAAAGATTACTTTTTACAATTGTGTCTGGCAGACGCCCTCGTCTGCTGGCACATCTGGTGTGACCTATTGGGGGCAGACGAGGACGTCTGCGGCCCACAGTAAATTATTTCTTTGCATTTCCAATATTTTCACTAACTTACATTCAAAATTTTAAAAGAATTATAGGTAGTCTTATGATCAGAAAATTTGTCTCACTTTTAATATGCTCAATACTTATTATTCCGTTTTGTAATACAGTTCAAGCCCAAAATACCGACAGCACCAAAGCCGATATAGCCAATATTGAAATAAACTACTATAATGACGGGCCGCATGTCTTCTGGCAGAATGACACCACCGCTATCGTATTCTATCTCTGCAATGAATCGATCTCTAAAGATACTTTTTATAGCACAGACACGATTCGTTTTAACGGTTTGTGTGATGATTCCAATATCGAATATGTCATTCCGATCAATAATTATTCAATAGCCCCATATGAATTTAAGAATGTATCAAAGATACTGGCAGTCAGTGATATTCACGGCGAATACGAGTACCTGAGAGACATTTTATTTAATGCAAAGGTGATTGACAGTAATCAGAATTGGATCTATGGGGACGGGTATCTTGTAATCGACGGAGATATATTTGATCGTGGTGATATGGTCACCGAATGTCTCTGGCTGATTTACCGCTTGGAGATTCAGGCTCGACAACAGGGGGGGATGGTTCATTTTACTCTCGGCAATCATGAGCTGATGATCTTGCAGGGGGATAACAGGTATATCAACGAAAAATATCTCGATGGCATTGTTAAAAAATCAAGAATTGAGTATATTGACCTCTACGGGCCGGATATGGAACTGGGGCGCTGGCTCAGAACCAAAAATACGGCTGTAATAATAAATGATATTCTCTTCGTTCATGGCGGCATTTCTCCCTCGTTTGTTGAAAAAGAACTGAAACTGGAATGGCTAAATAAAACAGTACGAGATATAATTGATTTTAATTCTGCACAAATAGCTTTTGATTCTACGGCGAAATATATTCTGGGGAGTTACGGACCATTTTGGTATCGGGGGTACCATTATGAAATGGAAAATCGCTATCCGCAGATTACTATGGCTGAGGTTGATCGCCAGCTTGAGTATTTTGGCGTTGATGCTATCGTTGTCGGTCATACCGAAATTGATTCTCTGATGGGTTTGTATGATAACAAAATCTATGCTCTCGATATCCCCTTCGATGAACTAAACGGCCTTCAGGCATTACTATGGCAGGATAATAAGTTTTACAGAGTTAGTGTTGATGGTTCACAGGTACTTATAAAATAAAAAAACTGCCGTCAGAGTTATATTTTATTCGATTGCTTTCCGGGATTAGATTAGCAATAATATCTTATATCTAATGAACAGGAGAGCTGATATGTCTCAAAATATAATACAGGTTGATGCCTTTACGAACCAGCCTTTCCGGGGTAACCCGGCGGCGGTTTGCATTATGGAAAAAGGGGCGGATGAAAAGTGGATGCAAAATGTCGCTCTTGAAATGAACCTCTCTGAGACAGCCTTTTTGTATCCTATCGATGGCGGCTATCATCTGCGCTGGTTTACGCCTAAAGCCGAAGTTGATCTTTGCGGACATGCTACTCTGGCTAGCGCTCATGTATTATTTAATGATGGCCATGTCGATAAGAATTCAACCATTAAATTTAATACCCGAAGCGGTTGGTTAGCGGCTTCAAAAGATGGTGAATGGATCACGCTCGATTTTCCGACCATCCCGCCAAAACAGATCGAAAAGCCAGAAGGAATCGCAGAGATTATTGGGGCTGAACCCCTTTATGTTGGAGTCTTTTCGAAAGATACTTTTGTGGAATTGGAATCGGATGAAATCGTAAGATCATTAAAACCAAATTTATCAGCCTTTTCGAAACTGCCTAATCCCGACCTGGTAGTAACAGCGGTTGATACTACCGGCCAGGCTGATTTTGTTTCAAGATTTTTTGCGCCATCGGTGGGAATCAACGAAGATCCTGTAACCGGGTCAATCCATTCGACACTGACACCCTATTGGGCGGCTAAATTAGGTAAAGATGAATTGATTGCGCATCAGGCCTCGGAGAGATATGGGATATTAAAAGTGAAACAGAATGGCGACCGGGTTAATATAGGGGGACAGGCGGTTATCACCATGCGCGGTGAACTCATATAAATGGTAGAGAGG
>JBDRQG010000215.1:0-7522 GCA_043826475.1 bacterium | reverse complement strand
CGTTGAATGAATATCTATGTTGGAAATCTTTCGTTTCAGGCTGGTGATGATGATTTATTGAAAATCTTTGAGGCCTATGGTGAAGTTACCTCTGCAAAAATAATTATTGATCGAATGAGCGGCAGATCCCGCGGTTATGGTTTTGTAGAGATGCCCGATGATGGGGCAGCCCAGAAGGCTATAGATGAGCTGAATGGCAAAGAGGTCGGTGGCCGGGCATTGACTGTAAACATGGCTCGTCCGAAGGAGAATCGTCCCCCACGCGACAGAAACCGCAGCTAAAATAAAAAAACAAATCTCTTCATAGGGATATAAAATATACAAAAAAACCCGCCCTTAATGGGGTGGGTTTTTTAATGAGTAGGCGATTCTTCCTTTTGTTTTTTTAAGAATTCATTGAATTCACACAAAAAGTCATTGTTATTTTTCAGTTCCTTTGCGAAGCTATTGGCAATTCGCTCATATGTTCTTTCATTTGCTCCCCAGTGCCCCTGTACTATTCCCTTGAAGACTCCTGAGAAAAGAACATACCCGGTCTGCTTATCTATAAGAAATAAGCGCATTTCCAATATGGCATCACCGGCAAGAGAACCCAATGTTGCCTGAAGAAATTCATTTCCTTTCTTAAGCCCCAGTATTTCTCCCTTGATGATGTATTT
Source organism: bacterium (assembly GCA_043826475.1). Taxonomy (GTDB): domain Bacteria; phylum Zixibacteria; class MSB-5A5; order GN15; family FEB-12; genus DAOWMZ01. The sequence continues at coordinate 6,863 of JBDRQG010000215.1, read as the reverse complement.
TGCCTCTGGAGCATCAAATATAACTGTATCAAAAAGTTCTTTCTTCTCTATTTCTCTGACCAGATAATTTCTGATTGATTGAATATAGTCGTTCTCGGATTTCTTTTGTTTATCTGACTTTTCGTCATACAATGAATATTTATCAACAATAATTCCCATTGAACAAACAGCCAGGCTGTCAATAGGTTTCTTCATAGTTGTCGTTATAGCGTAATTAGTCTCTTCTATGGGAATATGACTACTAACACAACCATTAATAAATAATGATGTGATAAATGCTGAAAAAATGGTGAAGATGATAATAATTTTTAGTAATTTCATAAATTTATATTTTTATAACCAGGCCGAGTTTAAGATCAAGGATAAACGCAATTTGAGCACTGCCGATGGGATCCTCTTTACTTGACGCCCAGCCTACAAAGAGATAATCTATACCAAAACCCAAATCTAATCCTACATTGTGGGTTAGCATGGGAATAATTCCTGCTCCGATGGTGGCGGAAAATTTTGTTATAGAGATACTCTGGCTGGGGTATGCTTTGTCAGTGAGTTTATTACTCACGGCACCAAAACCCACAAAAATATAAGTATTATATGTTTTTCCCCAAATCTTAGGATCGTTATATATTTCGCCGCCAATAAAATATCGCCATACATCTATATCCAATATGTCGTCGATTTTATTTCCTGGTTTTATACCTGCTTTGGAAATTTGTGCTTTAATCGAAAAAAAACTTATTAATGGTACGGCTACATCTATTCCGTATCCAAAACCGCTTGTAAATCTTTCATAATATTCATCCAAAGGAATACTGAAACATGATCCTGTTCTTATGTAAAACCTAAAAGGTTTTTTATATTTTTCATCAAGGAAGGCATTGTACGCTGCCATTCTTTCTAATTCTTCCGGAGTGGGAATATATAACAACTCCTCTGAAATATCAAAGCCATCTTTGTTATATATTGCTTCGATTTCAATAAATTGAACCATATCTTTCTGTTGGTTATTAATATAGATTTCTTGTGATTCTCTGTTTATCTCAAAGCTGACATTCTCATATTTAACCCCATCTTTCAGCATTATCAACGATGCTTCTTCAGCATATGATACCGAATAAATGGTAATTACTAAAAAACAGATTATTAAATGGATAAAATGCTTAGAGTTCGTTTTCAAAAGCACATCCTCGTGATGATAATTTAAAATAATATATGTGGTTTTTTGCTGAAAACCAAGCAATAATGGTTAAAACTATCAATATAAGAGATTCCATTCAAAGATTCATCAATCCTCTTGCCCTTTGGTTGATTCTGTATATATTGCATCGGTATATCATACCGTGGACGGCAGACGCCTCCAGGTGATACCTGCCTCGTCTGCCGATAAAGTGGCACACGGGGGCGTGTGCCGACCACAATGGTTTATGTATTGAAAAAATAGGTTTTTTATGCAGTTTTCGCTGCTTATGGAGGAACTATGGATTACCGTATTGAAACTGATACCATGGGCGAGATGAAAGTCCCGGCTGATAAATATTATGGCTGTCAGACTGCCCGCTCGATACAAAATTTCCGCATCGGCGGGGAAAGGATGCCACGTGAACTAATTCGTGCTCTCGGTATTCTCAAAAGAGCCGCCGCCGAAGTAAATGTTGAACTCGGCACTCTTCCCAAAGAAAAAGGGGATTTGATTATTAAAGCCGCTAACGAAGTTATTGAAGGCAAACTCGATGAACACTTTCCGTTAGTGGTATGGCAGACCGGTTCAGGAACGCAGACCAATATGAATTCCAACGAAGTGATCGCCAACCGGGCTATTGAACTGGCCGGCGGGGTGATGGGTTCCAAAAAGCCGATCCATCCCAACGATGATGTCAACAAAGCCCAGTCATCAAATGATACTTTCCCGACCGCGATGCATATTGCCGCTGTCGAAGAGATCCATCGCCGTTTGATTCCGATGGTCACACAACTCAGAGATACTTTGACCAAAAAATCCGAAGAATTCAAAGACATAATCAAAATCGGCCGAACGCACTTGATGGACGCCACGCCACTAACATTGGGTCAGGAATTCTCGGGTTATGCTGCCGCTTTGACTTTAGGTTTGGATCGAATTAACGATTGCCTTAAACGCCTTTATCCTCTGGCTCTTGGCGGAACCGCTGTCGGAACCGGTTTGAATACCCATCCTGAATTTGCTGTCAAATCTGCTGCTGCCATTGCCAAAATATCCGGCTGTAAATTCGTGACCGCTCCCAATAAATTCGAGGCTCTCGCTACCCATGATGCTATCGTGGAGGCTTCCGGGGTTATGAAAACACTGGCCTGCTCCCTGATGAAAATCGCCAATGATATTCGCTGGCTTGGATCAGGTCCGCGTTGTGGTATCGGGGAAGTATCTCTTCCAGCCAATGAACCGGGCTCATCGATTATGCCGGGTAAAGTCAACCCGACCCAGCCGGAAGCGATGACTATGGTCTGCTGTCAGGTGATGGGCAATGATGTGGCTGTTAATATTGGCGGCGCATCAGGTAACTTTGAACTTAATGTCTTCAAGCCGGTGATGATTTTCAACCTGCTGCAGTCGATCCGCCTTTTGGCTGATTCCTGCGAGATGTTCAATATTAACTGTGCGGTAGGTATCGAACCGAACCTTGCTAATATTAAAAAGAATCTCAACAATTCTTTGATGCTGGTAACGGCTCTTAATCCGCATGTTGGTTATGACAATGCCGCCAAGATTGCCAAGAAAGCCCATGCTGAAGGATCTACACTAAAAGAAGCAGCGGTGGCATTAGGATTATTGACGGCTGAAGAGTTTGACGAAAAAGTTCGCCCGGAAAAGATGCTCGGACCTAAGAAGTAAATTGAACTATATAATGGGGCACAATCTTTTGTGTCCCATTATCTTTGGGGGATATGTTATGAGCAATCTTGAACTACTTTATGAATTGAGAGAATTAATTATCAAACTGAAATTTGATGATAATGATCAACTTGATTTTATAAGAAGAAATGCAAGTATGCTTGCCCGTAATATCTTTGGTCCAATAAATGATTATCTTAATGATTTGCGGATTGCGGAATTTAATGGCTTAGCATTTTTTTCAGGTGAGTATAAAAAAAACCAGTGGAATAGTGGAGTAAATAAACTTTTAAACATTGTTGATACTATGATAAATGAAGTCAAACTTTTTGAAAAAAGTGATAATTATAAAATTCAAGAAGAAACATTACCAGAATTAACTAATGACATATTCATTGTTCATGGACATGACGAGGAAATGAAAAATAATGTTAGCTCAGTAATTAGAAAAATAGGTTTAAATCCAATTATTCTCAATGAACAGGCTAATAAAGGTCAGACGATAATTGAAAAATTCGAAAAGCACTCAAATACTTCTTTTGCAGTTATTCTCTTATCTCCTGATGATAAAATTTATCCACCTAAAAATTCAACTGAAAATATAAAAGTTAGAGCAAGACAAAATGTTATCCTTGAAGTTGGATTTTTCCTTGGGAAACTGGGTCGTGAAAATGTATTACTCCTATTAAATAAATGTGATAATTTTGAAGTACCCTCGGATTGCGATGGTGTAATATATACTCCATACAATAATACAGGTCAATGGAAATGGGATATGGTGAAAGAATTACAGGCTTGTGGATATTTTGTTGATGCAAACGACTTGCTTTGAAACTATGTAGGGCAGAACCATTTTCATTTTATCGGTTCTGCCTTTTCATTTCTAAAAATATCGGTAAACTCACCACAAGCGGATGGACTTCACCGCAGGCAGAACTGATAAATGGATAATAGTTCTGCCCTACAGTATTTAAATTTTAATCCGCCTTAACCGGCAGGACATGAATTGCTTTTACAACCAGCAATATTTCATCCCCCGGTTTGAGATCAAGGCTTTCGGTCGATTCGGTGGTTACCACTGAAGCCATCTTGGCCGGTCCGATTACATCGCACTTCACCAGTGACATCAAATCCCCTTTTTTAATCTCAGTTACTTTTCCCTTAATAACATTACGAGCACCGTATTTCATTTTTGCTCCTTAGAAGATTGTTTAATATATAATTGTGAATACAATTATACGTGAAGATTGTCAACAAAAGGAGGGGGGCGGCATTTTGTGCCCTTACAGAAATATATAAATTTATTAAGAATTCATTAGTTGAATCCATACAAACTAATCATATATTGTCCCCATGCAAACATCGCTGCACATATTGTCTTTGGCAACAGAACTCAAGCAGAATATTGTCGGGAGCAAAATTATCTCGACCGAGTTCTACCGGAAAGAACGAGCGGCGTATATCTTTTTTAAAGGGGAAAAAGATAAATATGCTCTCGGTTTTGTTTTCCATCCGCATGGCAACGGAACATTTCTGGTGCCGGCATCCAAAGTTAAAATAGAGACCCGTGAGAAACCCTGGCCTTTTTTTGGTATTGATGACGCTGTTATTGAGAATGTGGAACAGGTTGATTCTGATCGGATAATAAAATTGTCCTATATTAAAGGGAAAATTAAAGGACAGATTGTCCTTGAGGCGATGGGTGTTAACGGCAATATCTGGAATCTGGATGAGACTGGTTATATAACTGCAACTCTGAGAAAAAGATCATATAACGAAAAAGAGAAATATTCCCCACCCTCAAAAATAGAGGGGTTGAATCCCGCTGATATTTCGGATGAAAAAATAAAGGGACTTTGTGCCAATAATCTTGACAAACCACTCTGGCAGGTTCTTGAAAAAAATATATTGGGATTTAATAAAACTTTGGTCCGGGAAGTTATTCACCGATCAACTGAAGGGGACTTGGAAAGTCTTGCCGCTTCAATTAAAGAGATCGGTGAACGATTTTTAAATGCCGAGAAAGGCTATCTCTATCAGATTGCCGGAAAAGTCGAGGCGTATCCATTCAAGCTCTCGCATATTGACCAGCAGCCTGAAAAATTCAAATCTCTTTCTCTCGCTGTAATGCACTTGTCCGATCTTAAACAGATTCAAACCGAGGAAGCTGACGAAGAAAAAACAATATTGCAGGCAATAAAAAAGGAGATAAAAAAACTATCAAAAAGAATTGAGAATATTGAAAACGATCTAAAAGAAGCCGAAGATTTTGAGAAGTTCAAGCATTGGGGAGAGCTGCTCAAAATAAATTATGATAAAATTAAAAAAGGGATGACTGAAATTGTTCTTGAGGATGTAATCTCCCCCGATCAAAATGAAATTGTTATAACTCTCGATAATAAAATGTCACCCGTTGACAATATCGAGCGCTATTTCAAAAAATACCGCAAGGGGCGGGAGGGACTGGATATTTTAAAGCGTCGTTTAGAAATAACCAATCAGGAAAAAATAAACCTGGAGAATATTTATTCCGACCTTGAAAATAATTTTGATAACGCGATCAATCATCATAAGTCTGATATTGCCGGGTTGCTTCCCAAAACAACTTCCATGGCTGAAATTGTCGAAAGGCTTCCGTATCGTAAATATATGCTCACAACAGGATTGACAATTTTCGTGGGTAAGGACGGAGCCGATAACGACCGTACGACTTTTGAATTTGCCAAACCGTATGAACTGTGGTTTCATGCGGCGCAGTGTCCGGGATCGCATGTGGTAATAAAATATCCCAACAAGTCCTTTGAACCCTCGAAAAATGAAATAACCGAAACAGCTGCAATAGCTGCCTGGTTCAGCAAGGCTCGCAATGATTCAGCCGTGCCGGTAAATTATACTCATCGGAAATATGTCCACAAACCGCGCAAAGCCAAACCGGGCTTGGTCACAGTTGATAGAGTGAGGTCGGTGATGGTGGAACCCAAAAAGCCAGAAGTTGAAAAGTAATCCTGAATTGAAACCCCACCATAAATGGTGGGCCACCCAAAACATGACTGTATTAAAATCCCAAGCCCAGAACAAGACCTAATCTGAATTGAGTGGTGCTGATTTCATGAGGGATACCTGAAACAGATTGGCCGGTTTCATCCTCTTCTCCTGCCGGATCATCACCATACCAGGACTGAGTGCTGGTTCCGGAAGCTTTGATATAAGTAAAGTCGCCATTGAATTCTACGAAAAATCCTTTGCCGGGTGTTGGTCCAAAATCCATGTGTAGACCAAAATCAGCCAGAAGTCCATTACCGTTAATACTCGATTCGGTTGTTTTGAATCGTAGCAAATGATCATCAAAATCGGAAATAATAGCTCGGGTATATGCAATTCGTGAATAGAAAGTCAATTTTTGATTGAGGAAATAGTTAATCTTGAATCCCGCATTGGGGAGTTTATAGGCTACTTCATACGACAAGCCATGTATATCAGGAGAATCAATATCAAAATGAATACTGTCCAAATCAAATTGCCAGCCTGAAAAACCATATATTTCCTGTTCTATTTTTTGATATTTGAAGCCGCCAGAGATAGAAATATTTACCTTTTTACTAATAATGATAAGCTTGTCAATTTCTACTAAAAATATATTGTTATTTCCTTCAGACTTAGATTCTGTATATGAAAATTTTTCAGTCATGCCGGTTCTGATATTCCACCAATCGTGATCATACATCTTTCCGTTGGGATCATTCACATTAGTATAAAATCCAAGGTTTAATACCCATTCCCGCTTTGTCCCGGATTGAAGCTTAAGTTCCGCACTACCACCAATCATAGTTTGATCGAGTGGGAATTCAAGCTGGCTTTTCAGAAAATAGATGTACCCCTCATATGGAATCTTTATATCAATCACATAATCTGTTTTGCCGGAATTCAATCCTAAGTATGGCTTAAAATTCAGTGCGTATGATTTTGTCTGCGCCGAGGTAATAGTACATAGTAC
>JBDRQG010000214.1:0-11700 GCA_043826475.1 bacterium | reverse complement strand
ACCACCCCTATGGGGGACATGCGGGCGACTTTGCGGGCGATACCTGACTGGTGTGAAACTTCCACAACATTATCAATATCTTTATATGCCCCAGGGGCTTCTTCAGCCACGACCCGTTTGCTCTTTGCCCTGAGGTAGATTCCTTTTCTATTTAATTCAGAAAATACTTGTTCAAAGCTATGGTGTTTGATCGAGGCATGGCGCGACATCATTCTTCCGGCTCCGTGGCATGATGACCCGAATGTCTCCTGCATTGCTTTTTCTGTCCCGACCAGAAGATAACTTCCCGTTCCCATATCGCCCGGTATTAAAACCGGCTGGCCGATATGACGATATTTTTCAGGGATATCCCGATGCCCCGGTCCAAATGCCCGCGTGGCTCCTTTGCGGTGAACATAAAGCTGACGCTTCTTGCCATTAACTTCGTGCTCTTCTAGTTTAGCCATATTGTGAGCGATATCGTAAATAAGATTCAATCCCATTTTATGCGAAGGCTGTTTAAATACCGCCTCAAAAGATTCACGGATCCAGTGCATGATCATCTGCCTGTTCGCCCAGGCAAAATTGGCGGCCGCTTTCATAGCTGAAAAATACTGCTGGCCTTCAGGAGAAGATGCCGGGGCATAAGTAAGTTGGTCATCGACGAGTCTGATGCCGTACTTTTTTTGAGCCCTTCGCATCACTTCGAGATAGTCGGTGCAGATCTGATGACCGCAGCCTCTTGAGCCGGTGTGAATCATAATAGTAACCTGCCCAACTTCAGTGATTCCGAATGCCTCAGCTGCTTCCGGATAAAATATTTCATCTACTTTTTGAATTTCCAGAAAATGATTCCCGGCTCCGAGCGTACCAAGCTGATTCGAACCGCGTTTGATTGCCTCTTTGCTTATCGCCGAGGGATCGGCCCCTTCGATAGAACCCAGTTCCTCGGTTGCTTCGAGATCAGAATCCCAGCCATAACCTTTGTTGACCACCCATCTCGCTCCATCCTCGAACACCTCTTTCATCTCCTGATTAGAGAGGTTTAGCCTCCCTGTAGAGCCGACACCAGAGGGGATATTGTTAAACATGGTATCAATAAGTTTTTCCAGACGGGGGAGTATATCTTGAACCATTAAATCGGATCGAAGTAATCTTACCCCGCAGTTGATATCATACCCAACCCCACCGGGTGAAATTATTCCGTGGCTGGCATCAAACGCAGCCACCGCCCCGATAGCGAATCCATAACCGTGATGAATATCAGGCATGGCAAGCGACTTCCCGACTATACCCGGAAGAGTGGCAACATTGGCTACCTGATATAGAGAATCGTCCGCTTTGATAGCCTCCATCATTTTGCTATCGGCGTAAATCAAACCGGGGACATTCATTTTCACGCCGTGATCGTGATGCAGATTGCATTCAAAAGTTTCCGGAATCTCGTAGCGGTAATTATCTACTTGGTTTAAGGGACCCTTCCAAGACATAGACACCTCGTGTCTTTTATTTTAGTTTCTGTATAATAATAAAAATAAATTCAAACATCAATTAAGACCTGAACAGTGGCAAGACCGCTATTGTTTTTATTAATTATCTCAAGCATATGATAGGAGACTCCTTTAACATGCATGCCCGGGTCATGTTTGGCGTCATCATATTTTTCACCGTAGCATATTGCTGTAAGTTTGTTTTCATCTTCAAAAGTAATCCTGAAATCACAAAAGACCATCCGGTCAACTTCATGGATGTAAATCAACTTAGAAAGAAACGCCACCAACATTCCCTGCCGGTCGATCGACTCCACTTCAAATTCGATCTCAACCAGTGGATCTATCAACGATAGTTCGGTGATGCAGGCAAAGAGTCCTTCGGCAGCCGATGCGAAAGCCTCTTCGATTGTATCACCAGTCGCTTTGATAATTATATCCGCCGTATGTTCCAGAAATTCAAACTGTTTCAAAACAGATTCCTGCCTCTGATCGTCTATTTATAACAGTAATATAATGGTTTGATAGCATTTTTATAAGTAGAATTATAAGCTTGGCGCTAAAATTTTAATTGCACAGCTTGATTATAAATTTGTATCATAGTATAGTTAAGGCACGATCAGCGTAGAAAGAAATAGTTATAATAATGGCGGGGAAAACTAAAAGGATCATCAAGATATTTAAAAATATCACAGTCATTATTTTTTTCACTTTTTATGTTTTCTCATCTTTTGTAGAGTCCGGTACAGATTCGGAAAAGGGTTCTATTGAAGGAAGAATTGTTTCAGGAGAGACAGGCAAACCTCTAAAGGGGGCTAATGTCACCCTGACTAATATTAGTAAGACTGAAACTGATTCTACCGGATCTTTTATTTTTGAATCAATACCTGTTGGGTTATATCGTCTCGAAGTCAGTTTTATAGGTTACTCGCCTGTTACCGTTGATGTTCTGTCTGTTACGGAAGACACAATTATTAATATCACGGTGGAACTGTTGGTTAACCCTGTAGAAAGTGATGATATTATTGTTGCCGGCAAATATAATCGTGACCCTTTGCGCACTACAATTAACTCGACAACAATAAAACCGGAAGCCATTACTGATCTGCCCGGCTCGTTTGGCGATATCACCAGAGCAATATCCAATAACATCAGCCTGTCCAAAATTGATGACCGCTATAACAGCATGAACGTTCGAGGAGGATCGGCTATCGAAAACGGCTACTATATCGATAACATAGAAATTTCAAATATGAATCATTTCCCATCGCAGGGATCGGGCAATGGACCGTTAGGATTTTTACGCGCTGATCTGATAGACGATGTCGTTTTTCATACCGGCGGTTTTCCGGTGCAATACGGCAATAAGCTATCATCGATTATGGACATTAAAATGCGCAAAGGTGGGGAGGATGGCTTTCATGCAATTGGCAATCTGGATCTAACGGGAATCAGTGCAACTATTGAGGGGGCAGTAAATAATAATAGGGGCAATTGGTTATTGTCATCGCGAAGAGGTTTTCTGGGGGACCTTATTAAATCTGAAGGTGATTTTGATTATTTTGATTTTGAAGGACGGGGTGAATATCAAATCAACAGCAAATCAAATTTAGCTTTACTCGTTTTAGGAGGTATAGGGAAGTTTGATTTTTCACAATCAAACATCATTGACACTTCCGAAGGTTCATTTGGTCTTTTTGATTATACTACAGGTTTGATCGGTGTCAACTGGGTACATCAAAATTCAGGAAAAGCTGTTTTACAAACATCATTTGCATATTCTTATGCCACCTGGAAAAATGACGAAGCTGTCACCACTTCCAACAGTCTTCTTTTTGAGAATGATTCAAAAAAGGAAGTGATTAAATTGCGAAATAGCAGCTATGTCCCAATTAATGATGACGTTTCAGTCAATTTTGGTTTTGATATTGATTACAACATCGTGGACTTTGACTATACAATAGGTTCATTTGTAAGTTCTCAGGGATACGGCGGATCAAGAGTTGATGTTGATGTTGAGGATTTGATTTTAACCGGCGGTATGTTTTTTAGTCTGTCGAAAAAATTTTATCATAAAATTACGATTGATTGCGGTCTCAGACTGGACCATTCGGAATTTAATAACTATACACATCTATCCCCCCGGGTTGGATTGAGTTATGACCTGAATGAAAATCATAAATTTTATTCCTGTTTGGGTGTATACACTCAGAATCTTCCCCTGATGCTTGTTCTTCAGCATCCGGATCATAAGGATCTGAATAATCCCGAAGCGGTTCACATTGTTCTGGGATGGAAAGCAAATTATCAGAATTCTATAAGCCTGGGTGTGGAATATTACAATAAACAATATTCTAATTTGCCAATGGACAAACAGGATCCACAGGCTTTCATATTAGATGAATTGGTATGGAACTACGGTTTTATGGCCGGTCATAGATATCTTATCAGTGAAGGAGAGTCATATACCGAGGGGGTTGAAATTACTGCCGGGATTCCATTTTCACAAAAACTCTCTTCACAGTTTGCGATGTCATTATTCAGGTCAAGATATAAAGACTTAAATGATGATTGGCGTAATAGAGTGGGGGATAATAAACTTCTGGTAAACGTCTTATTGAACTATCAACCCTCAGACAGTTGGTCTTTATTTGCCAATTGGATTTTTGCCGGCGGGATACCATACACGCCTACTTATGAATATTCCAATTTTATAGTTTATCAACCTCAGGATATCAATCGGAGTCGCCTGCCTGATTATCATGTTTTGAATATGAGAGGTTCAAAAAGCTTTAAATTTAGTAAGTCAACATTAAGCCTCTATCTCGAGTTGCTGAATATCTATAACAGAAATAACATATCTGTACATGATACTGATGCGGACAGAGACAGCAGGGAAGGCGACAGGCAGCTTCCTTTCCTGCCGATAGTTGGTATGGAATACTCATTCTGATAATAGCTCCTCCCTAATAAGCAATTCTCTTGATTTATTATTTTAATAATATCATTTTGAACTATGTTAAAAAATCTAAAAGACAATTATCGCCTTTCATTAATATATTTTCTGATTGCATTTATTATCTTTGAATCGATTGTAATAATTGTCGGAGATCTGGGTAGGGAACCCTGGGGTGATGAACATCATTTTGTTGAGACGGTTAAGCAATTCGGAACCGATTTCAGCATAGAGACGCTTACCCACTACAATGAAATGTCCGGGCCGCTGCCGTTTATTATTTATTCCCTCTGGGGTAGAGCTTTTGGGTTTGAATTGTTTATCTTAAGATTGCTCTCGATATTGATTGCGTTGGTATCTTATACTATCTTCCATCGATTGTTATATTTCACATTTAAAAATGGCATTGCAGCATTATTCGCTACACTATTTTTGATGATTCATCCCTATATGGTCGGCTTTTCGATTTTTGTCTTCACTGATGGCGTCACCATTCTTTTTGTGCTCTTATCGCTTTATGGAGTATATAAAAATAATATGCATATATTTGGCCTGGCTATGGCGGCGGCTTTGATCTCAAGGCAATTTGCAATATTTTTTCTTATAGCATCGGTATTCTATTTCATTTTAAAGGGAATTTCTGATAATAAAAAAATGCTTATTGCATCGGGGTTAGCCGTTGTTCCATTAACAGGGCTGATCTTTCTCTGGGGTGGGCTTAGCCCCGACAATGCCTGGCGAGTTATGTATCTGGAAGATGGTTTTACTTTTCATCTGAACTACCTTGTTTTGTATATCTCTCTTATGTTTGTCTATCTGTTCCCTTTTGTAATTTGGAATTGGAAAGAGATTTATTATAAAAAAAATACTGTGATCGTATCTGTAATACTTTCATTTATATATTGGTTGTTTCCGGTTGGTCCCTCCAAATATGACCTTACCAACAAAACCCAAACCGTGGGCTTATTTAACAAATTATTGGTTTGGTTAAATCCAGTCGAATGGTTTGATCAGGCTATATTCTATATTTGCTTTCTGTTGGGTTTGCCTATATTAATTACGATAGTCTCCTCAATTGGGAACAAAATAAAACAAAAAGAAGTAGATCTTGCAATGCTGCTTGATTTATCAGTCGTCAGTTTTCTGGTAATTATGCCCTTTTCCTATCTGGGCTGGGAGAAATATTTTGTACCTTTGGTGCCAATATTAATTTTAAGATTATTGTTATTGAATCACAGATCATTTAAGTGCTGAGCTAAAAATAAATAATTTTCATTTACAAATGGATTGGGCCGTCACCATCACCACGGTTAAAATGCATATTCCTGAAATCAGGATCAGTTTCGCTTATTTTGGAAGTTAACTCTTTTGATAAGGCTAAAATAAAATTTGAAGGACCCTTCAAAAAACCGCTGTCTGACAGAGCCGAACACCACCAGCTATGGGATTGGTTGGAAATCATAATGTCAACGTTTCGCTTCAGCAGGAAATTTACTGCGGCAGCAATTACAATTTTAGCTTGTTCCGGTTTGGCCAGACAGTCAGCAATTGTACCTACTCTTAAATTACCAAAATACTTATTGTCCTCCATTTTCGTATCAAGAAGCACTGCCCAACCTGCTAAATTATTATTGGCGTCTGAAATAATTAATCTGTAATAGCGTTTGTCTTCAGGCGGATAGAGAATATTCAAAACTTCTTGTGATCTTTGAGCTAACAGGGAATACTCTTTGCTGCAGTCAGTGCAAAGCTTACCAGTTCGTTCGTCAAATGAAGGGGCTGTTTCAATTTTATAATCAGTAATAGAGGTATGTCTTTTATTAAGCGACCATTGCCAAAGTTTAATTCCTGCAGCTCCCAAACCTGTCGCAGCAGTAATATTGCATAGTGAGCCAAGCAGCGGTTGGCGATGAAGGAAAGGCATCTCTTTCAAAAAAATCCGGGGATGGCAAACTTTAAAATAGAAAGGTACTTTTTGCAATTTCCAACCCATCGCCGAAAGAAGTTGAGGGAGCTGTTTATCCAGACCACCCATACCGAGGGAATAAAGCAGGCCTTGTTTTTTCAGAGCATCCGATAGCATCTGAATTCCCAGCATATTGTATTTTTTATCAATTGTCCCTTCCGAGAGAGGTAATTGGTAATTGCCTATGGCTATAATATTATTATTTAAAATATAATTCTGATGTTTAAGAATATATCCCCCGCGGACAATACTGTCATTCTCGATGACCAGATAATAATCCTGATAGATAGTCCTCTCCTTATAGTGGGGGAAAAGAGGGGATTGATTCGTTTCAGGGAATTGGAAATTAATCCCCTTGGTTTTCAATCGTACATTAAAGTCTTTCACCAAAGCAATATGGTTATCTGAATATGGAATAATCTTGATGGGCATAATCTTATTATGATCTTCCCGTCAGAATTTTATGTTTTAGCCATTTTCTTTCCAGCCTGGTGCGCTCAGTATCAGTTATAACATGGCTGCCATTATTTTTTCTCAGGTAATCAAGCAAAGTGGAAACAGGTACAAACCATCCGTTTTTTTTACGCAAACGCTTCATGAGTTCAACAAACCGGTTATTAAGGTTTTTGTTATCATAAAATCCGCAGCCGAAATGGGTGTACATGATACAGGCTCCCCCTTCGCTTTCCAGCCGGTCAAGATTTTCCTCGGAAATAGTCTTATTAAATGAATTAATCTCCGGTCCTTCGGAGGAGGAAAACCAGAAATTCACATAAGGACGCTGTAGATCATGATAGGGCATAAAAGGGCATTCAGCTAAAGTATTAATGTTTGCAAATACAAAGTTGCGCACATAGGTGATTTTATTCTGGCATAAGTCTCCCCAGAAATGAGGATCCTTATTGATATGCCCTTTATAACGGTTGTTGAACTTCATCCGGGTCATTAGATTATAAGCTATTCGATTAACTCCTCCAAGACGGGCGCTTCCCCAATACATATTCTCGATACATTCACTGTGATTGGCTATTGCTGAAGGAGGAGATCCGAATATTTCTTCAAATTTATTGAGACCCCTAATAGTATCATCACGAACAGAGCTATGGTAGGTAGCCATATGATAGCCTATTTCAAAACCCGCCTTTTTTAAATCCAGCAGCATTGCAACATAGTCTTTATCTTCGCAGGTAATACCGCCGCAACTAGGTATCTGCTCTCCTTTAAGAGGCCAAACTGATTTGGTAATACGGAAACCATGTTCAGACAGAAAATTGTAAACGGGACGAATATTTTCCAAGGTAGCATTATCGGTGTCATCGAATATCGTAAAAGCAAATTTTTTCCCTTCCGGCCATACAATATTTTTTGATGAATTGTTTATTGGCATAAGAGCTTTACTTTGATTGAAGAGTTATACAACCGGGTAATGGGTACGTTTTATTGAGTAACCAGATATAGGAATTGTCCTTTGGATCAAATAGGAATCCTGATTTATCAAAAAAATCCAGACATGGTTTATTTTTTTCAGTTTTGACAGGTACAGCGGTAACTTTTGTCAAGCCCTGGGATTGAGCAAAATCAGTAATGATATGAAGCATCGTTTCTTCTATCTTACGCCCCATTACCCGGCAGCTTAGAATAAAATCAATTATATGAGCTTCCTGGTTTTTTATCTCACAACTGACAATGCCGGTCAATCCGGAATCACCGAATTTATCGGAGACGCGCAGAACCCACAATCTATTTTGCTTTTGTTCTGTCCATTTCAAAAGTTCTGTTTCCGTAAGCCTTCGGGTGGTCATGTTCATCTGATTGGTTTTATTCAGAAGCTGGGTTGTTCTTTCAAGATTGATTTTGTTCAGGGATTCCACCTGAGTTTTTATCTCAAGACTTTTTAACCAATCTTCAATCGAGGTCAGGGCGTGTTTGAGATTTTTTCTCTTATGTTCAGCATTGTACATTTTTGTTCGATCAGCATCTTCGTCGGTATGTACAGGTTTATCAAAGCAATTTAATGATAGCAGACTGGAAGCATACAACATTGGATCATCGGGCCAGTCGGGTACAAATATTTCGGGCAGCGCTGCTCGCACTCTGTCTCTTTCAACCGGGTTGTCATCGATAAAAACAATCGACTGCAGGCCAAGGTTTAACTCATCAGCCAATTCGCAAATGTTTTGAGCTTTATCATGCCAATTAATTTTCCACCCGACAAAATCATCGAGGGCTATTTTCATTTCGGGATGCTTATTGATTGCTTCAAGAGCTGTCGGTTCATTATTTTTACTTACAATCCCCAATAATATCCCTCTTTTAATCATAGACTTTAAGGCCAATTGATAGTCAATATATGCTTCACCTACAGGATTATGGCCGCCTAAAACAAGATTTTGATACCCGCATTCACCGATAATTCCTCCCCATAGGGTATCATCAAGATCGGTAATAATCATTTTTCTCGATTGTCCCAGAACCCCTCTCAGGGCGGCTTTAATATCAAGGGCCGCTTCCTGAAAGACAGTATTGTTAAAGGGGATTTTTCCCATATACCAGAGTTTGGGATTACAGGCAAATTTACCTGCCTGGAATATCCACCGCTGAGTGTTCAACATAAAAATATTGGGAGCTGATGATAACATTTCTGACAATCTCAGGTTCATTTGCATCAATATATTTTCCAGCCCTGAAACCGGATTCATATCGGTTAGACCCAGACCACGATGAAAGGTTGGGATTGTCCACGAGGGTATCAATATGATTTTATGCTGGTCAGCGATGCTGAGTATCAAAGAAGCAAATTTATCTACTTCTTCCAGCAATTCCTTAACGGCTATTTTTTCATATGTCATTACCTTTTGGTATGACTTGATAATCTTCTCAGGTTTTGTCCAGATTATCACACATTCAGGATTTGGCTTCCAACAGGGTAATGATTTATCAAGCAGAATGGGTATGACTTGGTCAAATGGAGCAGACCGGGCATCCATTAGTGGGAGATTTGTATCATTGGCAAGAAGACCTGACAAATTATCAATGGTAAAATCTGACACAAGCAAACATTTTATAATATTTTCAGCCACTATTTGTCTCTTCAATTTTACTAGTTATATAGTTGATAAGTGAACCAACCGTCAGTGATTCATTACCACTATTATAAAAGAAATCAAAATTAGTCAGGGCTACTGACCTGTTGAATATCTCGTCTATTCTTTCCTCAACGGAGATAACAAAAGTGACTAACCCTAAAGAGTCGAGTTTTGAAGAAGATCCAACAAGAACTGTATCCAATGATTTATCAATAAGTTGCGACGAATTCCTTTGTTGATTCAAATTTGTGATTGCATCAAAAACCAAATTGGTTGTTTTCTCATATAAGGTCATATAGGTATATCCAGTTTTATAATTCTAACAGGGGAATTTATATAATGAGGAAACGATTGTCAGGTATAAAGTTAAAATGTGGAGATTTTATTTAAATAAATGGGATCACAAATTAAGGAATTTATTGCTATGGGTTTGCAAATAGGTTATACTCCTGTACCAAAAAAATTTAGATAACGAAGCAACTTATGGGTATTAGACAGATTCTTGAAGAAAAATTATTTCCTTATGTAATAAAACCGGGGCGTTATGTCGGCGGCGAGCCGGGTCAAATTATCAAAGACCAGACCAACCGGATTAAATATGCCCATGCCTTTCCTGATAAATATGAAATAGGTCAAGCATATCTGGGACTGCAGACTCTTTATACTATTGTCAATCGGGACGACCGATTTTTATGTGAAAGAGTTTTTGCGGTTGACCATGACGCCGAAAAAATAATGCGGCAAAATGAGATTCCTCTTTTTTCTCTGGAATCCTCCACCCCTATAAATGAATTCGATGCAGTTGGGTTTACTCTCTCTTATGAGATGGTCTATACTAACATGCTCAATATGATTGACATGTCAGGTATTCCCCTTAAATCAAAGGATAGAAGTGATTTTCATCCTCTGATATTTGCCGGCGGACCGGCTGTTTATAATCCGGAACCGATAGCTGATTTCGTGGACTGCTTTTTTATCGGGGACGCCGAAGAGGGCTTGATAGAGCTACTCGGCATTTTGCATGAAAAAAAGGGTCTGTCACGAGTTGAAAAACTGGAAGCCATTTGCAAAAAGGTAGAATCGGTCTATATCCCTCGCTTCTATGATCGTAATAGAAAGCCTATAACAGAATTTGCTCCGGCAGAAATTAAAGCCCGGGTAATGAAAGAACTCAAACCGGAATTTTATCCCGATAATCCGATTGTACCCCTGATAGAGATTTCCCAGGGACATTTAAGTATCGAGATTATGCGGGGATGCCCTCAAGGTTGTCGTTTTTGCCAGGCTGGTCCGATGTATAAGCCGGTAAGGATTAGATCAGTTGAAGATATTCTTAGACAGGTAGAAATTCAGACAAACAATACCGGGCATGACAGTATTTCGCTTCTCTCTCTTTCCACATCTGATTACCCGGATATTGAAAGACTGGCGACTACTTTGGCCCGTAGATTGGAAAAGCAAAAAACATCGATTTCAGTTCCGTCCCTTCGCCCCGGGACGATTTCACCTAAACTTTTGGAGGCTGTCAAAAAGATTCGCAAAGCTGGTTTGACTATTGCTCCTGAAGCCGGCACCGAACGGATGCGCCAGTTTATTCGCAAGGACGTTACCGATGCCGCCATTTTTGATACTGTCGACATGGCATTCAGAAAAGGATGGACTGGGATAAAGCTCTATTTCATGATAGGCCTTCCAACCGAAACAGAAGAGGATCTTCAGGGAATTGCCGATATCATCAACGAAATCTATGAGATTGGAAGAAAATATCCCGGTAAAAAAACTATCAACGTCACCCTGTCCCCCTTTGTGGCCCAACCGCATACTCCTTTCCAGTGGGATGCTGTTCTCAATGTTGATGAAATATTAGAGAAATTGAAGTTCGTTAAAAAAAGAGTTCAGAACCGGAATGTTAATTTTAAGCATACTATGTGTGAAAATTCCGTATTGCAGGCTGTATTGGGGAGAGGGGGAAGAGAACTGGGACAGGTTATAGAAGCCATGTTTAATAACGGGACTCGCTTTGATGGCTGGTCCGAGGATTTTAATCCTGATTTATGGTTTGAAGTTATTAAAGAACATGGACTCGAAGTTAACGATTATCTAAAAGCTATTCCGTTCAGTGCCGATCTTCCCTGGTCTCATATCAAAAAGGGACCATCAGTAGAGCATCTGTACAAGGAGAGAGAACGGACCTCGACCCAGATGCAGAAATATGTCCCCTAT
>JBDRQG010000213.1:0-7717 GCA_043826475.1 bacterium | reverse complement strand
ATCAAACCGGACGCCCGCGGAATGGTCTGGCTCGCCGCCGAATTCGATGGACTGAGTAAAACAATCACCGAAGTCAACGAAACATACCCAAAACTTCGTGCTATTTACGGGATGGCCATTGATGCCGTCAATGGGAGCCCTCTCGAAAGTGCATTGGTTATTGTTAAAAACCGGGATACCAAAGAAACCGTCGGTCGCGCTGTCACCGATGCGAGTGGCAGATTTACCATTACCGTCGATCATGGTCGCTACGTTGTCTATATTGGCAAGAAACAATATATATCCGATCGCTTCAATATCGATGTATTAAACGACTTCCCCCGCTCGGTTTATGCGGTTCTGACGAAAATAATTCCGCCTCAGGATTATCGGATTATTCTGACCTGGGACCGTGATCCAATCGATGTCGAGGCTCATCTGCGTGGTCCGCATCCCGACAATGATGATTTCCATATTTACTGGAACCGCCGGATCCAGATCAAGGGGAAAAAATTTCTTGACTGCGACGACACCTCATCGTTCGGACCACAAATCTCGCTCCAGTCTTAGCAGCAATTGGAGCACAAGTGGTAGACGAAGGAGCCAATCTAAACTTTAATATTTCAGCCACCGATCCTGATCTTACCACTCCGAGCTTTACGGCTGAAAATGTTCCGACCAATGCCACCTTTGTTGATAATACCGATGGCTCTGGAACTTTTGATTTTAATCCCGATTTCTCACAATCAGGTACATACGATGTTACTTTTATAGCATCAGATGGAGCTTTAACTGATACGGAAATTGTTACTATAACTGTTAACCATGTAAATCTCGCTCCTGTTCTTGATCCGATCGGTGCTCAATCAGTTGCAGAGGGGGTTAATCTTAATTTTGGAACATCAGCCTCAGATTTCGATGGCGGTATACTTACTCTCACGGCAGAGAATCTGCCAGCGAATGCAACCTACACTGATAATCTTGATAATACCGGAACCTTCGATTTTAATCCTGACTTCTTCCAGGGCGGCAGTTACGATGTAACATTTATTGCCTCCGACGGTGCTTTAGCTGATACTGAAATAGTTACCATAACAGTTGGAAACTCAAATCTCAAGCCTGTTGCCGATGCCGGGCCGGATCAGTTTGATGTCCCGGTCAGTTCTATCGTGACTCTTGATGGTACCGGTTCCAGTGATCCGGATATTCAACCATTAACATATGACTGGCTCCAGATCAGCGGACCCGGTGTCTCCCTGTCTGATCCTACAGATCCTATGCCGACCTTTGCTCCGCCATTGCCGGGCACATATCAGTTTGAACTGGTAGTATCGGATGGTGATCTCTTCTCTGACCCTGATACTGTAGATATTATAGTAATAAATGTTGCTCCACCGGAAGCTATCACCGACCTGACAATTGCTATCAATGCTGATGCTATCGATCTGGCCTGGTCAGAAATAACTTTTGATACTGATGCTCTCCCGACTACCATTAGCGGTTATATTATATATAGAAACACTAAAGCATATTATACTCCTGCCAATGTTGACTCAATAGGTGTTACCGATGCCGCTACGTTCAGCTTTACGGATAATAATCTTGGCGGCGCCAATGTGGTAGGGGATACCCTAACCCAGTATTTCTACGTAGTAGTTGCTTTTGATATTTACGGCAACAGAGCTGCAAATTCGAATATAGTCGGTGAATATGATTACCAATTGGTCACCGCCACCAACAGCAGTTATAATCTTATATGTGTCCCGTTTGAGAACACAGGTATTAACACAGCTGTTGATCTGATCAACGCTATCGGTGTTTCAAATGTAAATACGGTGAATAATTATCAGAACGCTTCGCAAAGTTTTGAATCAAGATTTGCTGCCGGATTTGGCGTTAACTTTGCCGTTAATCCGGGAGGTATTTATCAGATCAATGCCAAAGCAGCATCGATTTTCTCGGTAGCCGGTAATGTCCCTGCTCCGGGATCTGTCAATTATGAATTGATTACCACATCCACGACCAATTACAGTTTTATTGCTATCCCGTTTGATATGGAATCATTATTTAGCGTGGCACAGGATGTAATTAACTATTTACCGGGCAGTTTTAATACATTGAATAGATTTATTGCCAATTCGCAAAGTTACGAATCCCGCTTTGCAGCCGGATTTGGTGTTAACTTTACGGTAAAAGCAGGAAAACCTTATCAGGCCAATGCGGCCGTTAACGATATATTCCCCGGACTATAGGATGTAAAAGGAGAATTTTAAAGTGAAAAAAACGATTTCAGATATATTGGGAGGTGCAGAAGTGTACTCTAAAAGAAGGCGACTTACATTGAAGATTTTATGTTTGTCAGTAATGATATTTCTCCTGGGATCATCAACGGCTTTTGCCCAGGGGTCGATCTATGGAACGGTTACTAATTCCGATTTATCCACTCCGGCAAACGGTGATATTACTTTTGTTGGTTATCTCGATAATACCGATGAAGAGATCCGGATTGAAACTTCGGTTGGGGCCGGTTATGATGCTGGTAACTGGTTTGATGATTTCCAGAATTATCTGACTGAAGCAGCCGGGAACCCCTATGATTATCATTTCTATAACAGCACTAATAGTGAAGGATTTATCCTTTCTGGGGCCATTCCCAGCTCATCCTTCCATGAAGAAAATATTGCCCTGATGGCTATCACATGGCCGTCAAAACCGACAGGATTGGTAGGAACAGCAATCTCCAATTCCACAATCGTGTTAAGCTGGCCTAGTGTTCCGGGTTTGACCTATCATGTCTATCGCCGGGCCGGTACATCAAACGGATCGTACTTCCGCCTGGATAATCTGGCCGGTAATTTAGCCAATCCGGGTGTCAGCGATTCTTTCTTTGTTGATGATCTGGTTGGGGGTTTTGCGGAATATGATTATCTTATTATTGCCCAAGATGGTTCGGGAAATTTAAGCCCTCACTCCGATGAACTTACTGTCATTACTTCTGCCATTGCCACTCCTGCAGTTAATTCGATTGATCCTGATAGTGGTATATTCGTCGGAGGGACTTCAATTACTATTTATGGCTCTAATTTTGATCCAGCCGGTGTCTCTGTTGATATTGGCGGTAGCCCGCTTACTGTTACAAATATTACTCCTTTTGAGATTACAGGTACAACCTCTGCTCATGCTGTAGGTGTTGTTGATATTACTGTTGCGAATACCGCTTCAGGTTTGCTCTCGGTTCCATTATTAGGTGGTTTTGAATATCAGGCTAATTTTGCACCCGTACTGGCTGCTATTGGACCACAGAGTATTGATGAAGGATTAAACCTTAATTTCGTTATTACTGCATCTGATCCAGACGCAACTATTCCTGTTCTTTCAACTTCCCCTCTTCCGGGAACTGCAACTTTTACAGATAATACCGATGGTACCGGAACTTTTGACTGGACTCCTGGATTTGCTGAAGCCGGAACTTACGATGTCACTTTCTATGCTTCCGATGGTACTGAAATAGATAGTGAGATAGTTACTATTACCGTTAATGACGCCGGTAATCAGCCCCCAGTTTTAGCTGCTATTGGCTCCAGAGGAACTATCGAAGGGGTACAGCTTTTGTTTGGTGTTACAGCAACCGATCCTGATGGAACATTCCCGATTATGAGTACATCAACTCTACCAGGTACAGCAACTTTTTTAGACAATAATGATGGAACCGGAACTTTTGACTGGACTCCTGGCATTACCAATGCTGGTATTCATCTTGTAACATTTTATGCTTCTGATGGTGTAGAGATAGATAGTGAAATTGTAACTATTACTATATCCGATGTTAACATGCAACCGGTTCTGACTGCTATTGGTGTACAGTCAATAGATGAAAATTTAAATCTCAATATAGTAATAACCTCCACAGATGCTGATGGTACCACTCCCACACTGACAACTTCAACTTTACCTGCCGGTGCAACATTTCTTGATAATGGAGACGGCACCGCTTTGTTTGACTGGACTCCCACTTATTATGACTCCGGAGTTTATAACATTACTTTTTATGCCACTGACCAAATTTACACCGCTGATATAGATTCAGAAGAAGTGACAATTACTGTCAATAATGTAAATCAATTACCAGCACTGTCTGCAATTGGCAGCAAGGTAATTGCCGCCTGGAATACATTGAGTTTTGCTACCGGTGCTGTCGATCTTGACGGTGATATTCCCATTATGGCCAGTTCAGCTTTACCCGGCACGGCTACTTATATTGATAATGGCAATGGAACCGGCAGCTTTGACTGGGTCACTACTAACTTAGATATAGGTACATATTTTGTAACTTTCTATGCCACCGATGGTGCTTTCCCGGCTGATATCGATTCTGAAATTGTTACCATTGTAATTGGTGATGGGGGCAATCAGGTCCCGGTCTGGACTGCTCTTGCTGATACTTTCGTGAGTGAAGGGGATAACCTCATATTAAATATTTCTGCTTCGGATCCTGACGGAGGAAATCTCACTCTGACCGTGAATACCATGCTTAATAATTTTACCTTTACGGACAACGGCAATGGTACCGGTTTTCTGAGTTATAATCCTGATTTTGGTGATGCTGGAATTGATACCGTTCGTTTTATTGCCACCGATGACGGATCGCCAAGATTATCATCTATTTTAGTAGTAGAGATACAAACTCTTGATGAGAACCAGCCGCCGATTTTTGCCCATATTGGTCCTTTTGGGGTTGAGATTGATGATACTCTGGAATTTACCGTAGAAGCTACTGACTTAACAGACACTACCGCCAGCAGAATATTTCTGACAGTACAAAACCCGCCGGCTCATTCATCATTTATAGACCATGGGGATAATACCGGCACTTTCAGATTTGCACCGGTTGCCGGTCAGCAAGGGGTTCTGACTATCAGATTCCTTGCCACTGATCAGGGAATTCCTTCAGAAACAGGAATTATGGATGTTGAAGTCACCGTTGTTCTCAATAACTATCCTCCTGTTTTAACTCACATTGGCCCCAAGCAGGTCAATGAGGGGGAACTGTTGACTTTTAACCTTTCAGCTACTGATCCTGAAGGGGGAACGCCAATTCTTATGGTTGTTAGTCCTCCCAATAATTCTACCTTCCAGGATTTCGGTGATGGAACCGCTCAATTTGATTTTTCTCCCAGCTATATCCAGGCTGGACTCTTCTGGGTTAAGTTCAGAGCTTATGACGGTATGGCTTATACTAATGAGACAGTTATTATTGAGGTCATTGAAGCCGGTGATCAGGCTCCATATTTCTCCTACATACCAAATCCGGTGATAATCGAGGGTGAAGCTCTGGCCGATTCGGTTGTAGCTGTCGATCCTGATTTGGATGAAGTAGTCGTGACAGTAGATGTGGCAACAATACCTCCGGGATTATTATTCAATACACAACCAGATGGTGTTGGATATTTCAGTTGGACTCCGCAATTTAACCAGTCGGGAACATATGATGTGACATTCTATGCCACTGCTGGCATACTTGCTGATACGGCTGTCATGACGATTATTGTTCAGGAATTTGGAAATCACACACCAGAACTCGATACCATTGTTGATTATGAAGTGAGGGAGCTGACAAATCTGAACTTTTCTATCCATGCCTCGGATGTTGATGGGGTAAATCCGGTATTATCGTCATCGGTTTTACCTGGTACAGCAATATTTAATGGCGGAACAGGAATTTTCAATTGGACTCCGACCGCCGATGATTCCGGCACTTATTTTATCTGGTTCTATGCTACCGATGGAGATCCGGCTTATGCAGCAGATATTGATTCCCAACTAATGAGTATTCATGTTCTGGATACAAACCGAGTACCGCTTTTCTTTATTGCACCGGGACAACCGGAAAATGTAAATGAGGGAAGTACAATCCGTCGTGTAATTTCAGCCTGGGATAATGATGGTCCGGCTCCAGTTTTAACAGCCTATCTTGATGGCGGCGGGGCACTTGTGAATAATATGACCTTTTATGATTCCGGCAACGGGATGGGTGTCTTGACATTTTCTCCTGATTTCACTCAAGGGAATAATGATCCGACTTTCTATTATTTTAGATTTGAAGTTCTTGATTCAGTGGATAACAGCATTACCAATGTATCTTCAACCCAAACAATGAAAGTTTATAATACTCCTCAACCTCCAAAACTAATCTTCTCTGATAGCGCCTGGCCTTTTACTATCACAGAAGGGGGGACTATTTCCTTTAATGTTTATGCAATAAACCCTGACGGAGGAAGCTCTCCTATTTTCTGGGCAGAAAATCTACCTGCCAATGCAGACACCACTACCTCCATTGCTATGCATTTCAGTTTTGCTCCAGATTTTACACAGGCTGGTGCTTATGCAGTTACGTTTTGGGCTCGGAATACTGATGGGTTGGCGTTAACTTCATCGCAAGTCATTGATATAAATGTGCTTGAGGCTGGCAATCAAGCTCCGGTATTTACCAGTTCTTTGCCGGATACAATCAATGTCTTTGTTGGTACACAGCAAGTCGTTTATTTGACTGCCGTTGATCCTGATGGCGGTATTGTTACCTTTGAAGCATCTGACACATTGACTGGTGCTACTTTGATTAATGATGGAGGAAGTGCAGCACGATATGTATATGATCCTGATATTGCGGATGCTGGTCAGGTACTTCCTGTTACATTTATCGCCAAAGATCCTTCGTTATTATCAACTTCCGCATTGGTTTATTTCCATATTTCAACTTCCAAACGGGGAGATTCTGATGGCAGTGGAATATACACTACAAATGATATTGTATATTTGATTGAATATATCTTCCGTGGCGGACCGGCTCCAGCACCTCTGAGTGCCGGAGATGCTGATATGAATGGCGCTATTGAAGTATCTGATATTGTTTATATGATAAACTTCCTGTTTAAAGGTGGCCCTCGTCCACCGCAATAATTGCGCTTTTATCAACTTATTTTTTATAAAAAAACCGCTTTTTAGCGGTTTTTTTATTGCAAAAAACTTTAAATTTCTATACTGTTTTCACCTGATGGAATATCAAAAATGCTTGACAATATGAGGAATGTGGCTTATTATATAATTGCAATCGCGGAAGTGGTGTGACCTGCAAGATTGGTCTTACAATTTGCTCTCTTAGCGTTTGGCCTTATCTATTAAGGTTTAAAACACTTGGAAGAACTTGATTGGATTCAAGAAATAAATGTTTACGAAGAACATTGGTGAAATTTAAAGTGTTTAGAAAGCGCTTGCTTCAACAACAAGCTTTAGAGGACGATAGAACCTCGAGCAATTTAATTTTTATACCACGTAGTGTGGCTCACTGCTGGTGTAAGAAGGGAGGTGAAACACAGAAGAGTTTCTTGATTGAATGTGTCTTTTTGCTTAATGCAATAGGCAATATTTTTGGACACTTTCCACAAATGCGTAAATTAATGACTTATTTCATAGAACGAAATAAGTTGGGAACACTCAAACTTCTCGAAAGGAGTTGTAGATGACAAGGAAGATATCCTCGTTATTAATTCTCTCCTTATTTGTGGTAGCATTCTTAGCAATGAATGTTTTAGCCGCAAAGTCTCCCGTCCAAGAACGGAAGATTGACCCCCGCGTTTATAAGATGACCCAATTTGCATTCCCGGGTGAAGATTACGTTCTGCCTTATCCCGATGAAACTATCGGACAAGCAGGTCCTCATGATGTTGAGGCTGCCAGACAG
>JBDRQG010000212.1:0-3565 GCA_043826475.1 bacterium | reverse complement strand
CGTTGAATTCAAACAGTTTTTGTCTATATCTATAGATCGGCAGTAAAACATGAATTTATACCTATCATTTCTGGCGGTAAAAATACGGAATGACAGTAAAATGTACTATTTATTAAGATACTATAGTATTCTTAATTCTGTTACTAATATTCTAAACATAACAAAATTGTCAACGGTTCCATATGAATATTATACGTATAATGGAATAAATACTATAATTGCAATTATAATAAATATTTTGTATTCTTTTGGAAACAAAACTGAAAGAGGCTATGAAAAACATAATAACAAAAATATTCGGTACCAAATACGATCGGGATGTCAAGAAAATGCTTCCGATAGTAGAAGAGATAAATGAGCATTTTGCCCGGTTGGCGGATTTGTCTGAAGAGGAATTAGTCGGAAAAACCGAGGAATTCAGGAAAAGACTGGCTGAAGGTGAAACCCTCGATGACATCATGCCCGAAGCTTTTGCGGTGGTTAAAGAAGCCTGCCGCCGGCATGTGGGCCAAACCTGGGATGTATGCGATCTTCCGGTTAGCTGGAATATGGTTCATTTTGATGTCCAGCTTATCGGCGGAATTGCCCTGCATCAGGGGAAAATTGCCGAAATGGCTACCGGTGAAGGTAAAACCCTTGTTGCCACCCTGCCATGCTATCTCAATGCTCTTTCCGGCAAAGGAGTGCATATTGTTACAGTCAATGATTATCTGGCTCGTCGTGACAGTGAATGGATGGGGAAGATTTATAAGTATCTCGGTTTGACCGTAGGCGTTATCCAGAACGAGATGCGCAATGTCGATCGGCGGGATATGTACAAGTGCGATATTACCTTCGGGACCGCCAATGAATTTGGCTTCGATTATCTCCGTGATAATATGGCTCAGCATGCCGATGACAGGGTTCACCGCAATTATTTTTATGCAATAATTGACGAGGTCGATTCTATTTTGATAGATGAAGCCCGTACCCCACTGATCATTTCCGGTAATGTTGAACAAAGTGGTAATAACCGCTATCTCGAAATGAGACCTACGATAGAAAAAATCGTCCGTAAACAATCCCAATTAATAACTGATATGCTGTCAAAAGCGGAAAAGATTCTGGCTGACGGGAAGGATGGGGATGAGTTTGAAGCCGGTATTCTTTTATTAGCGGCACAACGCGGCGCACCAAAAAATAATAAGCTTTTGAAAATCCTCAAAGAAACAGGGATTAAGCGGCTGGTAAGCGATGTGGAATCATCCTTTATGCGGGATAAAAAACTGCATGAGATCGATGAACGTCTTTATTATTTTATTGATGAACGCGAGCACAGCATTGCTCTTTCGGATCTGGGAATTAAACAGCTTGAACCGGCTGAACAGAGGCTATATGAAATCCCGGATCTATCGACTATGCTTTCTGAAATAGACGGAGATGCCTCATTAAGCCCGGAAGATAAAAAGAAAAAAACCGATGAGCAGTATGCCCTTCATGCCGAACGATCTGAAAAAGTCCACGCCATGAATCAATTATTAAGAGCCTATTCCCTCTATATAAAAGATGTGGAGTATGTCATTCAGGATGGAAAAGTTATGATCGTGGATGAGTTCACCGGGCGTGTTTTACCGGGACGAAGATATTCCGATGGGCTGCATCAATCGATCGAAGCCAAAGAGAATGTAAAAGTAGAAGCGGAATCACAAACTTTGGCCTCCATTACGCTGCAGAACTATTTCCGCATGTATGAAAAACTGGCCGGCATGACCGGTACGGCCGAGACCGAGGCTCAGGAATTTTTTGATATCTACAAGCTCGATGTAATGGTAATTCCATCCAACAAGCCGATTGTACGTGATGATGCCGAAGATAAAATCTTTCGCACCCGCCGGGAAAAATATAATTCTATCATCGAAGAGATTGTCGAAAAGTACAATGAAGGGCGTCCGATTCTGGTCGGTACTACATCAGTTGATGTCTCCGAAACACTTTCCCGAATGCTGAAACGCACTGGCATAAAGCATAATGTTCTCAATGCCAAGCAGCATCAAAGTGAGGCGGAAATAGTAGCCAATGCCGGTCAAAAAGGAGCGGTAACAATAGCCACCAATATGGCTGGTCGTGGTACCGATATTCGTCTTGGCGAGGGGGTTCAGGATTTGGGCGGTTTGCATATTGTCGGAACCGAGCGCCACGAAGCCCGCCGTATCGATCGCCAGTTGCGCGGTCGTGCCGGTCGTCAGGGAGACCCGGGGTCATCACTATTTTTTATGTCGCTTGAGGATGATCTTATGCGACTGTTCGGCGGGGATAGGTTGGGTTCCATTATGGATCGCCTCGGCGTGGGTGATGGAGAGGTTATCGAACACAGCATGGTAACCAAAGCCATTGAGCGGGCGCAGAAAAAAGTCGAAGCCCAAAACTACGCTATTCGAAAACATACTCTCGATTACGATGATGTTATGAATGTCCAGCGGTCATGGATTTATAGCCGCCGCTTGTCAGCTCTCGAACGGGAATCTATAAAGGATGAGGTGATTGAGTTGATTGGTGATGTTCTGCAGGATATTATCGGGCAGTATTGCCCCGAAAAAGAGCATCCCGAAGAATGGAATATGTCTGCGTTCACTGATGAACTAAGAAAAATATTTTTGATCGATTTCAAGTTCAAAGAGGAAGATATCCCGGCTCTTACTCCGCAAATAGTGCAGGAGAAAGTACTCAGCGCTGCGATGGAAGTTTATAAAATGAAAGAGTCGATGTACGGCGAGGATGTCATGCGGCAGCTGGAACGCTATGCTGTCCTTTCAACCATTGATCGCCATTGGCGGGATCATTTGGCTGAGATGGATGAACTCCGGACGGGTATCGGGCTGCGTGCCTATCACGGCGGGATGGGAAAACCGATTGATATTTACAAAAAGGAAGCGTTCAAGATTTTTGAACAGATGGTTTACACCATTGATAGGGAGATTGTGAATCTGGTTTATAAAATTCAGTTGAAGATGCCTGAAAAATCACGAGATGATCGCCGAAGTACGATGACAACTTCCCACGCCGATGCCACCGGAATGGGTTTGGCTACCGGAGCACAACGGCAGGTGCAGGGAGCTACCGGAAGCAACCCGATGGCGGCAGCATCACAGGCGGGGAAACAGGTACAAACAATCAAACGAGATCAGCCCAAAGTCGGCCGCAATGATCCCTGCCCCTGCGGCAGCGGCAAAAAATACAAGAAGTGCCATGGGAAGGATGAGTAGGGGGAGTAATGGGTAAGGATTTAACAAAATCAGAACTTGATAGACAAAATGTTTTACGAGATTATACGAGGTAACTCTTTACAATAATTAAAGATAACCGTTAAAGATCAGCTTGTAGGGTAGATATTATTGTCTTTTATAATTTAAGATTTTGAATTAGTTGTGATAATAAGTCAGGAGCACAGGGCTCTGAGGTTCCCCCGAAAGAGTGGACACAGAATTAAGCATGAGGTATAATAATAATGCTTAAGGAGGTGTTCATTGATGCAAGAGAAACGACGTCAATATGACAAGTCATTCAAATTATCATCCGTGAGATTGTT